>NZ_JBFIII010000048.1 GCF_041601295.1 Immundisolibacter sp. | reverse complement strand
CTCGGTGACCGGCACGCGCTGCACACGATGACCGCCGGATTCGAACTTCAGGCGCGCGTACACGCCGCGGCCCTCCACCCGCACGATGACTTCCTTGTAGCCGCCGTGCTCGCCCGGGTGGGCGCTAACGACCTCGCACTGCCAGCCCTGGGTTTCCGCATAGCGCAGGTACATGCGCAGCAGGTCGCCGGCAAACAGCGCCGCTTCGTCGCCGCCGGTGCCGGCGCGGATTTCCAGAAAGATGTTGCGCCGGTCGTCCGGGTCGGCCGGCAGCAGCAGGCGCTGCAACTCGGCCTCGGTGTCGGCCAGGCGCTGCTGGAGTTCTGTCAGTTCCTGCTGGGCCAGTTCGCGCATTTCGGCATCGCTGCCGGTGGCGATGGCCCGCGCCTCGTCCAGCGCGGCCAGGGTGTCCAGATACCGCTGGTAGCTGTCAGTGGTGGGCGTCAGTTCGGAATGCTCGCGGGCCAGCGTGGCGTAACGCTGACCGTCACTGGCCAGGGTCGGGTCGCCCAGCAGCACGGTCAGTTCCTGGTGGCGCTCGCTGGCGGCCCGCAGGCGGTTTTCGATTGACGGTTTCATTGGCTCTCGTCAAAGCCCAGCAGGCGGCGGGCGGCTTCCAGCAGGGCGGCGTCGCCCTGTTCGCCGGCACGGCGGATCCGCACCGACGGGCCGTGGGCAAGTTTGTTGGTCAGGTCGTGCGCCAGGCGTTGCAGCACCTGTTCGGGCGGGCGGCCACGGCGCAGGTCGGCCAGGGCGCGTTCGATTTCCGCATCGCGCGTGCGCAGCATGCCGCCGCGCAGCGCCTTGACCAGCGGCACCGCTTGCTGCGCGTTGCACCACTCGACGTAGGCGTCGACCTGGGCGTCGACGATGCGTTCGGCCTCGCCGACCGCGGCCTGGCGCGACTGCAGACCTTCCTGTACCACGCCACGCAAGTCGTCCACGGTGTACAGGTACACGTCACGCAGGCTGGCGACCTCCGGTTCGATGTCGCGCGGCACGGCCAGATCGACCAGGAACATCGGGCGGCGGCGCCGCGCCTTGAGGGCACTTTCGATGGTGCCTTTACCGAGGATCGGCAGCTCACTGTTGGTTGATGACAGGACGATGTCGGCGCGTTCCAGCACCGACGGTACCGCGGTCAGGGGCACTGCCTGAGCGCCATAAGGTGCTGCCAGTTGCTGAGCGCGGGCGAGCGTGCGATTGGCGATGGTAATGCGCTTCACACCCTGGCCGTGCAGGTGGCGCAGGGTCAGCTCCGCGGTGTCGCCGGCGCCGATGATCAGCGCCGAGTGCTCGCCAAGGTCGCCGAAGATTTGCCGCGCGAGGGTCACCGCAGCGAAGGCCACCGACACTGGACTCGCGCCGATGGCGGTATCGGTGCGGATACGCTTGGCGACGGCAAAGGCTTGCTGGTAGGCGCGACCGAGCCACTTGCCGACGCCCCCCACGCGGTGGGCCAGGTCGTAGGATTCCTTCAGCTGGCCCAGGATCTGCGGCTCGCCGACCACCAGCGAATCGAGTCCACCGGCCAGGCGAAACATGTGACGCGCCGCCAGAGGTCCGTGAAAGATGGCCAGGTAAGGGTCCACCGGTTGGCGCAAGCCCTGGCAGGCGTCACGGAACCACTCAAGCGCGCTGCCGGATTCCGGCTGCCTCAGGGCGACCACCAGCTCGGTTCGGTTGCAGGTGGATAACAGGCTGGCCTCGGCGACGTCCGGCTGAGTCAGCAGCGAGCGCAGCTGTGGTTCCAGGCGCTCCGGCAGGATCGCCACGCGCTCTCGCACATCGATGGGTGCGGTGTGATGATTGATGCCGAGAGCAAGTAATTGCATGGGAGGGCTGGCCGGCGGGTCAGGTAGCGCAGGCAGACGGCGGGCGCATAATAGCCAACAAACATGTACGAGCCCGCACCAGGCGGGCGCCGGGAACTGAAGTCCCGTTCATTGGGTCCTACGCGGTATGCGCACTCGCTTGGTTGGGAAGTTCTGCAACTGTCCAGAATTGCGGTTTACAAACTCGCTCAGGATTCTTGCCGGCCTGGTCGCCGGGCTGACCCTGCTCGGCTGCGCGGTGAGTCATGTACCGCCTACGTCCTCACCGGCGCCCGCGCTGCGCGATGTTGCCCGTGACGAGGTGATTTTTGCCTTGCTGGTTGCCGACCTGGCAGCTATCAGCGGTGACTACGCCTACGCTTCGGCCCAGTATACCGCCGCTGCTGTTCAGGCCGGCCACGCCGGTCTTGCCCGGCGCGCCGTGCAGGCGGCACTGTACGGACAGGACGCGCCGTCGGCCATCGTGGCGGCCGAAGCCTGGCAGAGACTGGAGCCGAACAATGCCGATCCGGCGCAGCTGCTGGCCGGTCTGGAACTGCAACGCGGCAACCGCGATGCGGCTCGGGTGCATCTGAGCCGACTGCTGACGCTAAAACCCTTTCGGAATCGTCAGGACTACTTGAATCTGGTCCGGCTGCTCAATCAGAACGTGGAGCCAGAGGCCCTGTTTGGTGTGCTGGACGAGTTGCTGGAGAGCCGGCCCGACGATGTCGAAGCCTTGTTTGCCTATACCGTGGCCGCCGCCGGGCTGGGTCAGGCGCAACGCGCCGACAGCGCTTCGGCGCGGTTGCTCGCCTTGCAGCCGGACTCCGAACAGGCCTTGAAGTTGCGTGCGCAGGTCCTGCACCAGAGTGGCCAGTGGCAGCCCGCCGCCGAGTTGCTGAAGGGCTATCTGAAGAAGAATCCCAAGGATGTTCCGGCACGTTTTGCACTGGCTCGCGCGCTGGTCGACGGCAAGGAGTATCCAGCGGCCAGGGCCGCCTTCGAGGCGGTGCTCATGCAGGAGCCGGGTAACGTCGAGGCGCAGCTGGCGGCGGCGCTGCTGGCCGGTCAGATGGGCGACCGCAAGGTGGCACGTCAGCGTTTGCTCAAACTTAGCGGTGAAGCCGAGCAGGCCGACAAGGCGCACTTTTATCTTGGCAAGCTGGCGGACGACGCCGGCCAGCCACAGCAGGCGTTGGCCTGGTATGGCCGCGTGATGGCGGGCGAACACCGCACTGATGCCCTGCTGCGCCGTGCCGAGCTGCTGGCGGCGCAGGGCCAACTGGACCCTGCCCTGGCACTGCTCAGTGAGGCCGGCGATGCTGACGAAAGCGAGAGCATGCGCCTGTTGTTGGCGCAAATTGACCTGTTGGTGGACGGCAGCCGGGCGCAGCAGGCAGAGGCGCTGATCAACAGCGCGCTGCAGGATAACCCCGACAATCTGGACTTGCTGTTTGCCCGATCAATGGTGCTGGAAAAACTCGAGCGGCGCCTGGAAATGGAGCGTGACCTTCGGCGCATCCTTGAGATTGATCCGAAGAACGCCAACGCGCTGAATGCCTGGGGCTATACCCTGGCCGACCACGGCGAGCGCCTGGATGAGGCGCACGAGTTGATCAGCCGGGCGCTCAGTCAGTCACCCGACAACCCGTACATCCTGGACAGCCTGGGCTGGGTGCTTTACCGAAAGGGTGATCTCGCTGGCGCCGAAACCCATCTGCGGCGGGCGCTGAGCCAGCTGCCAGACGCCGAGGTCTATGCCCATCTGGCTGAGGTGCTGCATGCGCTGGGTCGTGGCGATGAGGCGCGCAAGGTACTGGCCGAGGGCCTGGCCAAATCGCCGCAGGACGCGCGCCTGCTCAGCCTGAAGACCAAGCTCGCCCCGTGATGATGCGCTGGGCAGCGTTGCTGCTGGCGGTCACCCTGGCCGGCTGTGCCGGTCGCGGGCCCAGCGTGCCCACCGGGCCGGCCACGCTGTGGCCCGATCGCATGGCGGCTTTGGACCTGCTCGATACCTGGGGCCTGCAGGGCAGGCTGGCGCTCAAGAGTCCGCGCGAGTCCGCCAGCGGCAGCGTGCGCTGGTGGCAGGCCAGCGACGGCTTTGATCTGCGCGTGCATGGCGCACTGGGTCGCGGCGCGCTGCGCCTGACCGAGAACATCGGCGGCGCCCGGCTGGAGCGCTCGGAATTGCCGCCGATAGAAGCCGCTAACGCCAACGTCCTGCTTGCCGACGCCCTCCCGGACACGCCCTTGCCCATGGCCAGCCTGCGTTACTGGGTACTTGGCCGGCCAGCACCGGGCGAGGTGCAGACCCGGCAACTTGACGCCGACAACCGGCTTGCCCTGTTGCGCCAGGACGGCTGGGAGATTCGCTACCTGGAGTATCAATCGGTGCCGCCGTGGGTGCTGCCAAGCAAGCTGAGGGCGAACCGGGGTGACTTTGAGCTGCGGCTGGCCATCAAGCGCTGGATGCCGGGAGAACATGCTCCCTGACGCGGGCCGGTCATGGCCGGCACCGGCCAAGCTCAATCTGTTTCTGCGCATCCTGGGCCGCCGATCGGACGGCTACCACTCCCTGCAGACAGTGTTTCAGTTTGTAAATCTGTATGACGAGCTGCGCTGTGCAGTGCGCCGGGACGGTGAACTGCGCCGCATCGATCCGTTGCCCGGGGTGGCGCCGGCCGACGATCTTTGTGTGCGCGCCGCACGGGCGTTAAAGGCGCACACAGCGTGCAGTTTGGGGGCGGACATCAGTCTGCTCAAGCGCATTCCGATGGGCGGCGGTCTGGGCGGTGGCAGTTCCGACGCCGCGACCACGTTGCTGGCGCTGAACCGCCTGTGGCGGCTGGACCTGCCGCGCCCGCAGCTGGCAGCGCTCGGCCTGACCCTCGGCGCCGATGTGCCGGTGTTCGTTATGGGTCGCGCCGCGTGGGCGGAAGGCGTTGGTGAGCGGCTGACGCCGATTGACCTCGATCAGCCCTGGTATCTGATCGTCGACGCCGGCGTGGCGGTGTCCACGGCGAGCGTTTTCAAACACCCGAAATTGACACGTAATAGCGCGCCCGTGACAATTTCCGCTTATCGCAGCGGTTTTTCCGGCAACGACTGCCTGGCCGTAGTCCGCGCCCTGTATCCGGTTATCGATGCGGCGTATTGTTGGCTCAGCGAGTTTGGTGAGGCGCACCTGTCCGGCACCGGCGGTTGCCTGTTCGCCCGTTTCGAAGGCTATGAGTCGGCTGCCCGGACCCTGAGCCTGCTACCGGCGCCGTGGCGCGGCTGGGTGGTCCAGGGTTTGAATCACCATCCTTTGCTGGACGATTGATCACAAGTTCTAGTGGGGTGTCGCCAAGCGGTAAGGCACGGGATTTTGATTCCCGCATACCCAGGTTCGAATCCTGGCACCCCAGCCATTTTGCATAGCACATCACTCATTAGGGGACTCGATGGCCTACGGCGGCATGATGGTGTTCTCGGGCACGGCCTGCCCAAAGCTCGCGGCGTCCATTGCCCACTACCTGGGCCAGCCCCTGGGCAAGGTAGTGGCGGGCCGCTTCAGCGATGGCGAGGTGCAGGTCGAGGTGATCGACAACGTGCGTGGCAAGGACGTGTTCATCGTCCAGTCCACCGGTGTGCCCACCGACGAGAACCTGATGGAGCTGCTGATCATGGTCGACGCCATGCGGCGGGCGTCCGCGTCACGCATTACGGCAGTCATGCCGTACATGGGCTACTCGCGCCAGGACCGGCGCATGCTGGGCGCGCGGGTGCCAATCTCCGCCAAGGTGGTGGCCAAGATGATCGCCGCCGCCGGCACCGACCGCGTGCTGACCGTGGACCTGCATGCCGACCAGATACAGGGCTTTTACGACATTGCCATCGATAACGTTTACGCCTCGCCGGTGCTGCTGGGCGATGTCTGGCGCCACCGCTATGACAACCTGATGGTGGTGTCGCCGGATGTCGGCGGCGTGGTACGGGCACGGGCACTGGCCAAACACCTCGATGACGCCGACCTAGCGATCATCGACAAACGCCGGCCGCGCGCCAATCAGTCGCAGGTGATGAACATCATCGGCGACGTCGATGGGCGGACCTGCATCATGATCGACGATCTGGTCGACACCGCCGGCACGCTGGGCAAGGCCGCCGACGCCCTCAAGCAGAACGGCGCCGTTCGGGTAGTGGCCTACGTCACGCACCCGGTGCTGTCCGGCAAGGCGGTGGACAACATCATGAACAGCAGCCTGGACGAACTGGTGGTGACCGATACGCTGCCGTTGCGCGACGAGGCCAGGGCCTGTCCGCGGATACGTCAGCTGAGCATTGCCGAACTACTGGCCGAGACCATGCGCCGCATCAGCGACGAGGATTCGGTCAGCACGCTGCTTATGGGTTGAGGGATCGCCCACTGGCTGACCTGTAGTACCATTTCGCGTTCCGTTTTTTGCAGCCGTACGTGGCCGGCCGGCCCGGCTGCGGGGGCTGTGGCGCCTTCCATCCTTATCATAGAGTCCCGGTCATGGAAAATGAGTTTCAGATCACTGCCGAGCCGCGCAGCGGCCTAGGCACCGCGATGACGCGCCGGCTGCGCCGCGCCGGTCGAGTGCCGGCGATCATCTACGGTGGCGAGCAGGCCAACAGCGTAGTCACGCTGGATCACAACAACATCTATCACCACCTGAAGCGGGAAGCCTTCCATTCCCATGTGTTGACGCTTGATGTGGGCGATCGCAGCGAACAGGTCATCCTGCGTGACGTTCAGATGCATCCCTACAAGCAGCAGGTGATGCATCTGGACTTCCTGCGCGTGAGCGCCGACCGCAAGCTGCGCATGACCGTGCCTTTGCACTTCCTGGGTGAGGAGACCGCGCCTGGTGTCAAGCAGAGCGGCGGCGTGGTGTCCCACGTGATGCCGGAAGTGGAAATCGAGTGCCTGGCCAAGGACTTGCCGGAATTCATCGCGGTGGACATCAGCGGCCTCGAAATTGATCAGTCGCTGCATCTGTCTGACCTGATATTGCCGTCGGGTGTGACCATTCCAGCCTTGGCCTTCGGCCACGATCATGATCTGCCCGTGGTCGCCATCCATCCCCCACGCAAGCAGGAAGCCGAACCAGGGGAAGCGGAACCGGGTGCTGCCCCCGCGGCCACCGATGACGAGAACGCCTGAATCTGCCCCGGCCCTGCCCAGGGCCGGGATTCAGTCGTGATCGAACTCATTGCAGGGCTGGGCAATCCGGGCCCGCGTTATGCCAACACCCGGCACAACGCGGGCTTTGCCTTTCTGGACCGCCTGCTGTCGTCCGAGCACCTGGCCCTGAAGGCGGACAGCCGCTTTCACGGTGAAATCGGCATCCTGCATCGCAGCCGCGGCGACGTGCGGCTGCTCAAGCCCCTGACCTTCATGAACGATAGCGGGCGCGCGGTGCAGGCGCTGGCCGCCTACTACCGCATCCCGGCCGAACACGTGCTGGTCGTGCATGACGAACTCGACCTGGCACCGGGCGACATCCGCCTGAAATCCGGCGGTGGTCACGGTGGACACAATGGCCTGCGCAGTACCATCGGGGCGCTGAATTCGCCCGCGTTCCTGCGCCTGCGGGTCGGTATCGGCCATCCCGGCGCCGCGGCACTGGTCACGCCCTACGTGCTCGGGGCACCACCCGCTGATCAGGCGCGGCTCATCGAGGACGCCATCGACAGCGCACTTGCCGTGCTGCCGCGCCTGCTGGCCGGTGAGACAGCGCCGGTAATGCAATTGCTCAATACCCGTCCGCCACCCGCGGACGCCTGTTAACTCGCTCTCGTTCCAGGAATCGCGCCATGGGTTTTCGCTGCGGCATCGTCGGCCTGCCGAACGTCGGCAAATCGACGCTCTTCAACGCCCTTACGCAGGCGAACATCGCGGCCGAGAACTATCCGTTCTGCACCATTGATCCGCACGTCGGCATTGTCGCCATGCCGGATCCGCGGCTTGACCGGCTCGCGGCCATCGTCAAACCGCAAAAAGTGGTACCGACCAGCATGACCTTCGTCGACATCGCGGGTCTGGTGGCGGGTGCTTCCAAGGGCGAGGGCCTGGGCAACCAGTTCCTGGCCAACATCCGCGAGACCGAGGCCATCGCCCACGTGGTGCGCTGCTTCGAGGATGACGACGTGGTGCACGTGGCCGGTGGCGTCGATCCGCTGCGCGATATTGAGATCATTGATACCGAGCTGGCGCTGGCCGACCTGGAAACGGTCGAGCGCGCCCTGCAGCGTGTCGGCAAGCGCACCAAGACCGGCGACAAGACGGCCTTGGCCGAGCAGGCTTTGCTGGAGCGGGTACGGGCCTGCCTGGATACCGCAAAACCGGTGCGCAGCCTGCGCCTGTCCGCGGATGAATCAGCGCCACTGGACGAGCTGCACCTGCTCACCGACAAGCCGGTCGTGTACATCGCCAACGTCGCCGAGGATGGCTTCACCGACAACCCCCTGTTGGACCGTGTGCAGCAGCACGCGCGGGCCGAGGGTGCCGAGGTGGTGGCGGTAAGCGCGGCCATCGAGGCTGAACTGGCGCAGCTGGACCCGGCCGCGCGGGGTGACTTCCTGACCGATCTTGGCCTGGATGAGCCAGGCCTGGACCGGGTCATTCGTGCCGGCTATCGCCTGCTGGGCCTGCAAACCTATTTCACGGCCGGCGTAAAGGAAGTGCGTGCCTGGACCGTACACCAGGGCGCCACCGCCCCGCAGGCCGCTGCGGTCATCCACACGGACTTTGAGCGTGGCTTCATCCGCGCCGAAGTGATTGCCTACGACGACTTCATCGCCTGCAACGGCGAAGCCGGTGCCCGCGAGGCGGGCAAGTGGCGCCTCGAAGGCAAGGAATATCTGGTCAAGGACGGCGACGTGGTGCACTTTCGTTTCAACGTGTAGCAGGCGGCAACATGTGTTGGCGCGCGGAGCCTGTACGAGTCAGCTGAGTTTGCCGTTACTGATCCCAGGCGTAGCGTGAGGCGTTCATTGTTCGGTGGGTTAACATATTGGTGATAAAGCACCAATGTGAGACTGATATGAGCCGTCTAACCATTACCCTTTCGGAGGCCCGTTACCGGGCGCTCAAGGCAGCATCCGCGCAGCGCGACAAAACCATCGGGCAACTCATCGACGAAAGTCTGGATTTCTACGGCATCAAGTCGCGGGATCATGCACGCGAGCTGGTGCGCCGGGCTCGCGCGGGCAGCAAACTGACCGAAGAACAGGCCCAGGCCGTAGCCCAAGAACAGCTTAAAGCGGTACGCCGCAAGCCGTGAGTCGGCCAACGGTCATTGTCGACACCAACGTTGTAGTGGCCGGTTTGCTGACCGCGCACCACAGGTCGCCCGTCGCCCGCATCCTGGACGGCATGCTTGCCGCCGCGTTTTCGTTTGTTTTGTCCGAGGCCCTGCTGGCCGAATACCACGCGGTGCTCGTGCGAACGCGCGTGCGCAAGCTGCATGGTCTGACAGTTGCTGAAGTCGAGACTATCTTGACCGATCTCGCCCAGAACGCGATCGTGCTGACACCAGTGGTCGCTCCACCCGCGCCCGATCCAGGTGACCATTTATTGTGGGATTTGCTCGCCGCACGAACAGATATGCTCCTAGTGACAGGCGACAAGCTGCTGCTCCAGGATGCGGGCATGCGGGGGCGGGTCATTTCACCGCAAGCCTTTGTGGACGGCAATTGACGTGAGTTCGCGAAGCTGGTCGCTCGCGCGTGCAAAAATTCAATAAAGCTTTCTTAATATTCACTATTTTCAGGTATCCCTGCCCCAAGCGCTGGATCTTGATCTCAGGCGAAGTGTTCGAATAGCAGGACAAGATTCAACGACTCACCCGCTTCGGCCAACATCTACCGTGAGTCAATTGATAACCTTTTGGAGGAGAAGGTCATTGAGGTCGTCGGGGTTGACGGTGCCAAGCGGCGATCTGCCATCCAGATCAAGGCAAGCGATCAGCTTATATCGCCGCCGCAACGGCAACTCTTTATCTAGAGGCACTGCGGACAGGGCAATTCCATACGGTTGCACCAAAAATGTGTTTTGACATGCGATGCTAGGCCTGCCTTGTCAAATGTCCCGGATGCCCCATGACCGACCGCTTCAACGGTACTGACCGCTACGTCACCACTGACGATCTGACCTTGGCGGTGAATGCCGCCATCACGCTGGAAAGACCCCTGCTCATCAAGGGCGAGCCTGGTACCGGCAAGTCGATGTTGGCGGTGGAGGTGGCGCGGGCGCTGGGCAAGCCGCTGATCGAGTGGCACATCAAGTCCACCACCAAGGCGCAGCAAGGCCTTTACGAGTATGACGCGGTCGCCCGTTTGCGTGACTCGCAACTCGGCGACGCGCGCGTGCACGACATCGGTAACTACATCATCAGAGGCAAGCTGTGGGAGGCGTTCGAGGCCGACCAGACACCGGTGTTGCTGATCGACGAGGTCGACAAGGCGGACATCGAATTCCCGAACGACCTGCTGCTGGAACTGGACCGTATGGAGTTCCATGTCTACGAGACGAAGGCGACGGTATGCGCCCAACGCCGGCCGATCGTCATCATTACGTCCAACAACGAAAAAGACTTGCCTGACGCGTTCCTGAGGCGTTGTTTTTTCCACTACATCCGCTTTCCGGATGCCGACACCATGGGCCGGATTGTCGAGACCCATTTCCCGGGCCTCAAGCGCGAGTTGCTGGCGGCGGCGTTGGGGACGTTCTTCGAACTGCGCGACACGCCGGGCCTGACCAAGCGGCCGTCGACTTCGGAGCTGCTGGACTGGATCAAGTTGCTGTTGGCCGAGGATATTCCGGCCGAGACCTTGCGCAGCGCGGACATCAAGACCAACCTGCCGCCGCTGTATGGTGCCCTGCTCAAGAACGAGCAGGACCTGCATCTGTTCGAGAAGCTGGTGTTCCTGCACCGGCGCGAGGGTCGCTAGGACGCCCGCTGGCCTGGAGGACAAATGGCACTGCTGAACGGCAAACGTTGTCTGGTATTTGACGCTGGCGATGGCATGGGAGCGGCGCTCGCAGCCAGCCTGGCGGCCGAAGGTGCGCAAGTATGGAGAGCCGGGCCGGACGGTAACGGACCCTTCGATGGCCAAGCGCAGGGCGTGGACGGGGCGTTTGCGGCGGCGCAGCAAGCATTCGGTGGGCTAGACGCCATAGTCGGGCCCGCGCCACAGCTGGAGGCGATTCTGCCCAAGGACTGGGATACCGCACAGTTCGCCGCACTGGCCGCCCGCCACGGCGCGTTGACCGCTGCCATCGGGCGCGCTGCTCTGGCCGGACTGGCGGCGCCTGGCGCGGTGTGTTTTCTCGGTAGCGTGTGGGGACTCGCCAGCAGTCCGGACTCCGGGCTTGCCGGTGGCGCGCTGGCCGCGCTCGGCCCGCTCACCAAGGCCTTGGCCCTGGAGGGTGTAGGCCGTGGGATACGCGTGAACGCGGCATATCTGGGGCTAATCGACACGCCGGCCATGCGTGCCTGGTGCGCGCAACGTGGCGCGGTGGGGGGAATTACCGACGACGTATTCGCCCGCACCGCTGCCAAGATACCGCTCGGCCGCGCCGGCACGGCACAGGAAGTGGCCCGCAGTGTGGCCTTTCTGCTCAGTGAGCACGCTCGTTTCATCAACGGTGCCACCATCCTCCTGGATGGCGGATTGCTGTATGCCTGAGGTCGGGACGATGGACCTGCTCGCGGGTAAACGGGCCTTGGTGATCGGTGCTGGCTCGGGTATCGGCGCCGCCACGGCCAAGCTGTTTGCCGCGCAGGGCGCGGCCGTGGCCGTGGCCGATATCAATGTCGCCGCTGCCGCCGCCACCGCGTCAGCCATCGGCGCGGGGCCCAGTTTCGGCGTGGATATCACCGACCCGGAGCAGGTCCGCCGCACGGTGGACGCCGCGGCGCAGACGCTGGGCGGGTTGGACATTGCGCTCAATACGCCGTTTGTCGCTGCTGCTCACCCGGATGTGGTCGGATTGACGCCCGAGCAATTCCGCCGCGAGTGGGAGGTGCTGGCCGCTGGCACGCTGTACACCTTCCAGGCCGCCATTCCGCACTTGAAGGCGGGTGGCGGCGGTGTACTGCTGACTACCAGTTCGGCGCTGTTCGGGGATTACGGTGCTTATGCGCATCCGGCCATCATTCCTGCTTATGGCGCTGCCAAGGGCGCGCAGGAGATGCTGGTGAAAACGACCGCTACCTTGCACGCCCGCGACGGCATCCGTGTCTGCGCCGTGCAACCGGGGTTCACGCTGACACCCGGCGCCGAACGCAGCATGGCCATGCAGGGCATCGATCTGGCAACATTTACCAGCGTCGCCGCCGCCGGCCTGCCGATGGGCGCGGCACAGCCGGAGCAGATTGCCGAGGGCTTTCTGTTTCTGGCCTCCGACTACGCCAGCTACATCACCGGGTTTACCCTGCTGGTGGACGGCGGTTCCTACGCCAGCCACTTCGGCCGCATGTTGCCCTAATGAGCTGCTCGTTGATCTGGGCCGGCTGCTAGCAATGTTCGCCACATTCCTGCAGGCACTGCGCGGCACCGGCATCCCGGTCAGCGTGCGTGAGTACCTGACCTTTCTGGAAGCCCTCAGCCATGACGTGCCGCCACGCAGCGCAGAGGGGATGTATCACCTGGCGCGGTGCGCGCTGGTTAAGGACGAGAAGTTCTACGATCGCTTCGATGGCGTGTTCGCGGCCTATTTTCGCGGCGCCGAGATCGCCTTCGAGCAGCTCGGCGGCGTGCTTCCCGACGACTGGCTGCGCAAGGAAATCGAAAAACTGCTCAGCGAAGAGGAGAAGGCCAAGCTGCAATCGCTGGGCAGCCTGGATGCCCTGCTGGAGACGCTGCGCCAACGCCTGGCCGAACAGAAAGGCCGTCACGAGGGTGGCAGCAAATGGATTGGCACCGGCGGAACCTCGCCCTTTGGCAACGGCGGCTACCACCCGGAAGGGGTGCGCATTGGCGGCGAGAGTGGTCACAAGCGCGCGGCCAAGGTATGGGAAGCGCGGCAGTTTCGTGATCTCGACAACCAGGTCGAACTGGGCACCCGCAACATCAAGGTGGCTCTGAAGGGTCTGCGCAAGCTGGCGCGCGATGGCGTGGCCGAGGAACTGGACCTGGACGCCACAATCCGCGGCACCGCCCGGCGCGGTTATCTGGACCTGCAGATGCGCCCCGAGTTGCGTAACCGGGTCAAGGTGCTGTTGTTCCTGGACGTCGGCGGATCCATGGACCCACACGTGCGCCAGTGCGAGCGGCTGTTCTCGGCCGCGCGGGCCGAGTTCAAGCACCTCGAATATTTCTATTTCCATAATTGTGTCTACGAGCGCCTGTGGCGCAGCAATGCGCGCCGCCACGCCGAGCGTTTTGCCACCTGGGACGTGCTGCGCAAGTACGGGCGGGACTGGAAGGTGATTTTTGTCGGCGACGCGTCCATGGCGCCCTACGAGGTCACCCATATCGGCGGCAGCGTGGAGCATCGCAACGACGAGGCTGGCGCCGTCTGGCTGCGCCGCCTGGTCGACACCTACCCTTCGGCGGCATGGCTGAATCCCGAGCAGCAGGCTGACTGGGGCTATATTCCGTCCATCGGTCTGGTACGCGAGCTGCTGGAAGACCGCATGTACCCGCTCACGGTCGAAGGTCTGGAGCGGGCGGTGCAGGCGCTGCGGCGTTAGCCGGCCAGCAGCTTTGCAAGCGAGGGGGGAACATGAAAAAACGTCTGATCGTGGGCGTCACCGGCGCCACCGGCGTCGTATACGCCTACGAGTTGCTGCGCCAGGTGCGCGCGCTTGGCGACATCGAAACGCATCTGGTGATGTCATCCGCGGCGGTGCTCACGGCCCGCCAGGAACTGCGCCGCGAGCGCCCGGACTTCGAGGCCGTCGCCGACGTGGTTCACAACGTCAAGGACATTGGCGCCAGCATTGCGTCCGGATCGTTCATCACGCAGGGCATGGTGATCGTGCCGTGCTCGATGAAGACCCTGGCCTCCGTCGCGCACGGTTACTCGGACAACCTCATTTCGCGCGCCGCCGATGTGATCCTCAAGCAACGCCGCAAGCTGGTGCTGGTCACGCGCGAGACGCCGCTGAACCTGGCACACATCCGCAACATGGAGGCGGTGACCCTGATGGGTGGCATCATTTTTCCGCCGGTGCCGGCCTTCTACGCCGAGCTCACCTCGCTCGACGACATGGTTACCCACACCGTCGGGCGCGTGCTGGACCTGTTCGATATCCGCCACGACCTGGTCAATCGTTGGCGCGGTCTGAGCGAGACCCTCAAGGAGTGACGCCAGGCATCGGGGTAAGGCTGACCTAGTCCGCGTTGCCCGCGGGCCCGGGCGCAGCGTGAGCCCGGATACCCAAGGCAGGATCGTGTCAGCGTTTCAAATGGGCGTGCCGCCGCTCACCGGCAGCACGTAGCCGGTCAGGTAGGACGCCTCTGGCGAAGCGAGGAAGCAGATCGCTGCAGCCTGCTCGTCGGGCGTGGCGAAGCGTTTGATGAACGTGTCCTGCAGGGTCTGATCCATGACGCCTTGCATCCACTGCTGGTCGCGCTCGGTCGGCGGCGCTGGTGCACGCGGGATGGCGCGCTGCCCGACATCGGTGCCACCCGGAGCGATGCAGTTCACCCGCACGCCGAATTCGGCCAGTTCGTAGGCCAGCGAAACGGTAATGGCATGCACGCCGCCTTTGCTGGCGGTGTACGGCACCCGGTAAACACCCCGCGTGGCGGTCGAGCCAACATTCACGATGGCGCCGGCGCGGCGCTCCACCATGTGCGGGATCACTGCCCGGCAGGTCCACAACGTCGGCCACAGCGAGCGCTGGACCTCTTTTTCGATTTCTTCCGGGGCATATTCCCAGTACGGACGCGCCCAGATGGTGCCGCCAACGTTGTTGACCAGCACATCGATACGGTCGTAGGCGGCCAGCGCACCGTCCGCAAGTTGCTGCGCGCCAGCCCAGGTTTCCAGATCCGCCAGGACCACCTCGGCCTGGCCGCCAGCGGCGCGAATTTCATCGCGCACAGTCCTGGCTTGGGGTTCGGCGCGGTCGGCCACGATCACCCGCGCACCCTCGGCCGCCAAACGCCTTGCCGTGGCGCGCCCGATGCCCTGCGCGGAGCCGGTGACCACAGCAACCTGGCCTTCGAAACGATGGCAGTGGTAGGGGTTGTTGCTCATGGGTGGCTCCTGCGGTCGAGGGCGGTTCCGAAGTGGATCGACGAGTATCCTGCGACAGCCCGGTCGCGCAAAGTGCGTGCCTTGTAGGCCATGCTGCCGGCCCGGTACCATAGCGGGTCCGAATCGTGCGATCCGGGCCGATCGCCGTTGGGCGGCGGCATCCTGGCCCTTCCCAGGCCTGTCGAGGAACCCCCTATGAAAATCAACTGCGCTCTCATCGGGTCGGGCAACATCGGTACCGACCTCATGTTCAAGCTCAAGCGCAGCAAGGTGCTGAATCCGGCCTGGATGGTCGGCATCGACCCCGACTCCGACGGCCTGCGCAAGGCGCGCGAGGCCGGCATGAAGACCACCCACGAGGGCGTGGACGGCCTGTTGCCGCACCTGGCCGAGGACAACATCCAGATTGCATTCGACGCCACCTCGGCCTACGTACACAAGGAAAACTCCGACAAGCTGACCTCGCGCGGCGTGGTGATGATAGATCTGACGCCGGCCGCCATCGGCCCGTTCTGCGTGCCGCCGGTGAATATCAAGGATCACCTGGGCAAGCGCGAGATGAACGTCAACATGGTCACCTGTGGTGGCCAGGCCACCATTCCGATGGTGTACGCAGTCAGCCGGGTGCAGCCGGTCGTATACGGCGAGATTGTTGCCACCGTGGCCTCCAAGTCGGCCGGCCCCGGCACGCGCAAGAACATCGACGAGTTCACCCGCACCACGTCCAAGGGTATCGAGGTGGTGGGCGGCGCCCGCAAGGGCAAGGCCATCATCATCCTGAACCCGGCTGAGCCGCCGCTGATCATGCGCGACACCATCCACTGCCTGACTGAGACCGTCCCAGACGAGGATGCCATCCAGGCATCGGTTAAAGAGATGATTGCGGAAGTACAGAAATACGTGCCCGGCTACCGTCTCGTGCACAACATCGTGTTCGACGGCAACCGGGTTTCGATTTTCGTCGAGGTCGAGGGCCTGGGTGACTACCTGCCCAAATACGCCGGCAACCTGGACATCATGACCGCCGCCGGCACCCGTACCGCCGAGATGATCGCCGACGAGATCATCGCCGGCAGTTTCAAGCCGGCCCAGTACAAGACCGCCGCCGCCTGACGAGGACACCCGCATGGCCCTTAAAGACTTGAAAGGCCGCAAGGTCACCCTGCACGACATGTGCCTGCGCGACGGCATGCACGCCAAGCGCCAGCAGATCACCCTGGAACAGATGACCGCCATCGCCTCGGCGCTGGACGAGGCCGGCGTGCCGATGATCGAGGTCACCCACGGCGACGGCCTGGACGGCACCTCCATCAACTACGGCTTCGGCCTGCACTCGGATGAGGAATATCTGAAAGCCACCGTGCCCCATCTGAAGCAGGCCAAGGTGTCCTGTCTGCTGGTGCCGGGCATCGGCACCGTGGACGGCCTGCGCATGGCGGCCGACCTTGGCGTGTCCTGCATCCGCGTAGCCACGCACTGCACCGAGGCCGACTGTGGCGAACAGCACATTGGTCTTGCGCGCAAGCTGAACCTGGACGCGGTCGGCTTCCTGATGATGGCGCACATGGTCAGCCCGGAGAAAATCCTGGAACAGGCCAAGCTGTTCGAATCCTACGGCGCCACCTGCATCTACGTGACCGACTCGGCCGGCTACATGCTGCCGGACGACGTAGCGGCCAAGGTCGGCCTGCTGCGCGCCAACCTGGCGCCGAATGTCGAACTGGGTTTCCACGCCCACAACAATCTGTCGATGTCGGTTGCCAACTCGCTGGCCGCCATCGACGCCGGGGCCAACCGCATCGACGGATCGGCAGCGGGTCTTGGCGCCGGTGCCGGTAACACGCCGCTCGAAACCCTGGTGGCGGTATGCGATCGGCTCAAGATCGAGACCGGCATCAGCCTGTACAAGATCATGGACGTGGCCGAAGACGTGGTGCGTCCGATCATGGACCAGCCGGTGCGTGTGGATCGCGACTCGCTGTCGCTCGGTTACGCCGGCACCTACTCCACCTTCCTGCTGCACGCGAAGCGTTTCTCGGACCGCTACGGCATCTCGGTGCGCGACCTGCTGGTCGAGTGCGGGCGTCGCAAGACCGTCGCTGGCCAGGAAGACATGATCGAATCGATCGCGCTGGACATGCTGGCCGAACGCGGCGAGCAGGCCGCCCACGCTTAACAAGGACTCACCATGGCACTCGACAAGGCAACGATCGCCAAGCTGGCAGAGCATCTGGAAACGGCCGAGCTCGAAGCCCGTGACGTCACCAAGATCACCGACGATCACCCGGACATGACCATCGCCGACGCGTATCTGGTGATGGAGGCGATCCGCGATCGCAAGTTCGCCCGCGGCATCAAGCTGGCCGGCTACAAGATGGGCCTGACCTCGCGCGCCAAGATGGTCCAGATGGGTGTCGACAAGCCCGGTTACGGCCTGCTGTTCGACTATTTCGCGGTCGAGGACGGCGGCACCATCGACATCAAGCAGCTGATCCACCCCAAGGTGGAAGCCGAAATCGCTTTCGTCACCAAGGCGCCCCTGAAGGGCCCCGGCATCCACATCGGCAACGTGCTGGCGGCCACCGATTTCGTGCTTCCGGCGCTGGAAGTGATTGACTCGCGCTTTCGCGATTTCAAGTTCGACATGGTCAGCGTGATTGCCGACAACAGCTCATCGTGCCGCTTCGTCACTGGCGGGCGCAGCCGCGATGTCTCGGACGTGGACCTGAAAACGCTGGGCGTGGTGATGGAGAAAAACGGCCAGGCTGTGGGCTTGTCCTGCGGCGCGGCGGTATTGGGCCACCCGGCCGCCAGCGTGGCCATGTTGGCCAATATGCTGGGCGCCAAGGGGCAGGAAATCCCGGCCGGCAGCTTCATCATGACCGGTGGCGTCACGGCCGCGGTAGCGGTTGAAGCCGGTGACGTGATTCATGTGCACTACCAGGACCTGGGGTCCATTTCGGTCAAGTTCGCCTGAGGGGGCCACCATGCCATTTCTGCAAGTCAACATTCTCGAAGGTCGTACCGAGGAGCAGAAGCTCGGCCTGATCCGCGAGCTGACCGAAACCGTCTGCCGCGTGCTCGGTTCAAAGCCCGAGGCGGTACGCGTCCTGATCAACGACGTGCCCAACACCAACTGGGGTATCGCCGGCAAGTCGGCCAAGGAACTGGGCCGCTAGCCGATCCCCTTCATTCAGAGTGAGCACACCATGAGCAATCCCGAAATCGGCAAGTGGATCGACGCCGGCGGCGTTAACACCAACTACCACGACGTCGGCGAGGGCTACCCGACGGTGCTGATCCACGGCTCCGGCCCGGGCGTGAGCGCGTTCTCCAACTGGCGCCTGGCGTTTCCGGTGCTGTCCCAGAAAGTGCGCGTGCTGGCGCCGGACATGCTCGGCTTCGGCTACACCGAACGGCCGGCCGGCGTGCAGTACAACCTGGACACATGGGTCAAGCACCTGGTCGATTTCATCGACGCGCTGGGTCTGGAAAAGGTCAATCTGGTCGGCAATTCCTACGGCGGCGCGCTGTCGCTTGCCGCTGCCATCCGCCACTCCGGGCGGGTCAACCGCATGGTGCTTATGGGCGCGGCGGGCGTGAAGTTCCCGCTCACCGAAGGTCTTGACTACGCCTGGGGCTACACGCCCTCATTCGAGAACATGCGCACCATGCTCGACCTGTTCGCCTACGACCGCGGCCTGGTCAGCGACGAGCTGGCCCGCCTGCGTTACGAGGCGAGCCTGCGCGAGGGCGTGCAGGAGGCCTACGCCAGCATGTTCCCGGCGCCACGCCAGAATTCCATCGACGCCCTGGCCAGCCCAGAGCAGGACATCGCCAAAATCCAGTCCCCGGCGTTGATCATCCACGGCCGCGAGGACCGCATCCTGCCGTTCAGCAACTCGGTGCGCCTGTTCGAGCTGCTGCCCAACAGCCAGCTGCACATGTTCGGCAAGTGCGGCCATTGGACGCAGATCGAGCACAGCGCGCGCTTCAACAAGTTGGTGCTGGACTTCTTCGGCGAGGCCTGACGCAAGTCGTCCACGGGCACCCCAAGGGGAACAAGCCGCCAACCGCCAACATGGCCGCGCTGTTCCCCGGCGTGCTACTTACGCACCGGATCGGCGGGTTTTGGGTGCCTGGCTCCGTGGGTGGGTGTTCGAGCTCACCGGCCACTACCTGTCAGTCAGGCACAGCGACTGAGCACACTACTTTCCAAGGCCACGGGAATTGTCCCCAGCCGGTTCGCCGGATTCGGGATTCCAACCGAAGGCGACCGTACGCCACATATCCCGGTAGTCGTAGTCCGTTTGCAGCGCCAGGTTCAGGCGGTTGTAGGATGAGAAGTCACTCACCAGGTGCACCAACTGAACGATACCTTTGTCGGTTAGTCCGGTGACACGCAGGTCTTGCATGTCCTGGTCTGATACCAGCTTCGGGTCATTGTTCGCTTTCAGTGCAAAGGCGAGTATCGTTTTCAGTCGAGCATCTTCGATGACACCACTGCCTTCAGTTATGAGGTCCTTAACATAACTTTCGTCCGTATCCAGGCCGTAGTTCAATATCGTACAGAAAGCAGCCGTGCAGTACGCGCACCCGTTGGCCTTGGACACAACGATCCCGACATGCTGAATTTCGGGCAGCGTGAGTTCGCCCATTTGCCACAGTATTCTGGTCGATCCCAGCTTGGCTTTGAAGTATTCCGGGAAATTCATCTCCACATGGAAATGGCTGGGCACAGCACCTTCCATCTCGGTGACCCAATCAAATATCTCCTGGATAATAGGGTCGTCCGAACCCGCATCCTTGACCAGCTTGACGCGCGCCATGGCACTCTCCTCGGATAGCTCGCAGGGGGCTGTTAGTACGGAGCCAACATGGGCGCGGGCATCAAAACCCGTACATGCGCGGTAACAGCCAGCTAAAAGCCAACCACATAATAAGGGTTAACGGCAGGCCGACACGTAGAAAATCCCCAAACGTGTAGTTGCCGGCATTCATTACCAGCAGATTGGTTTTGTAAGCCATGGGGGTTGCGTAACTCATATTGGCGCCGAACAGGACCGCGAGCACAAAAGCCTCTGCCGGCAAGCCAAGTGAATTGGCAATTGAAATGGCCACCGGTGTTCCGATGACAGCAGCGGCATTGTTGGAAACGATATTGGTCAAAGCCGCCATTAACAGCATGAGTCCGGAAAGAATGAAACGTGGCGACATGCTGTCGGTTAACGCGAGATAGAGAGCGGCGAGAAATTCGGTTGCACCGGTTCGCGTCAGTGCCAGACCGAGTGCCAAGCTGACCACTACGATCATGATGACAGGCGTGCTTAATGCATTGCCGACGTCGCGCCATGTCAAGCCACCGAACATCAACATCAGCACGGCACCGGCGATGGCACCGACAGCGATGGGCAATAGCCCGAATGCAGCGGTCAGAATAACCATCGCCATGATACCCAGGGCAATTGGCGCCTTATTGGTCGTTGGCACGTCCGCGGTGGCATCCAGCACCAGTAAATCGCCTTCGCGGCGGATATTGGCGATCTGCTCGCGAGCACCCTGCACCAGCAGGATGTCGCCGATTTGCAGTTGAATGTTTCCGATGTCTCCCCGCAGAGCCTGCTTTTTTATGCCGGCTTTGTGCAATGCGATCGTCACCAGCCGATAACGGTCGGCGAAGCGAAACCCGCTCAGAGTGCGGTTCACCAAAGGCGATCCCTGCACGACGATAATTTCCGCTATCTGCTGGTCGGCAGCCTCCAGGGGATGTTCCTCGTCCACCTGCATCGCACCTGAAAACAGTGTTATCCCCAGTACCTGTTGATATTCCTTCAGCTGTGACGGCGTGTCCTCGACATGTAACTGATCGCCCGCCTTGATAATGATGTCGGGCAGCGGTAGCAGAACACTTTCACCGCGCAGGATGCGCTGTACCTTCATTTTGCCGCCGGTTTTCTTGAGCAGCTCGGCAAGCGAACTGCCGTCGGAAACGCTGTCTTCCGGAATATGTAGATCGGCCGAGAATATTCTTGGCGACACATCCGCCATCATGGGCTCGCGCGCGGGAAGAATTCGGGGTGCGATCAACCAAAGGTAGAGAATGCCGAGGCTACCGGCCGTGATAGCGGGCAGAAAGAAATCGAACATGTCCAGGCGTCGCAGACCCAGGTCCGCAGCGACACTGACAACCAGAAGATTGGTCGACGTGCCAATAGTGGTGGCCATGCCACCGACCAGGGTTGACAGGCCCATGGGCATGAGAATGGACGAAGCGCTGGTGCCCGTGCGCATGGAAACACTGATCAGAATCGGCAACAGCAGCACCACGACGGGCGTATTGTTAAGAAACGCGCTCAACAGCCCCGCAACCGTCAGGGTTGCCAACAGCGACAAGAGCGGGCTGTGGACCCACATCCGCGCCAGTAAGCGCCCGACCGGCTCCAAGGCGCCGGTGCGTACTATGCCGTGGCCAATAATCATCAGCCCGCATACCGCCACCAGTGCCTCGTGACCAAAGCCACTGAAAAAATCGATGGCGTGCAGGGGCTGTTCGCCATTCTGATACGGGAACCATTCAAAGCCGACCGTCAGTAAAGCCAGGATGCCCAGGCTTGAAGTCTCCAACGGAATCTTTTCCCGCGTGAACAAAATTAGGGCGATGACCGTCAGGACCAGAACCGCGACTGCATGGTGACTGGGAAAAGGTGGCATGACCGCTATTTTTCCGTTCTGGAGGTATGGCCCCGGCGCGGCTGAGGACGCCGGTTGAAAGGGGTGTTCAGATTCGAGGGAACTGGCGTTTGCCCTTCACCGTGACGGGTGGCGGCGGGCAGCGGTCCGGTTTGACGACTGATTGGTTCTTCTCATCTGAGCTTGTAAATCTTGTTGAATGAATCTTGCGAGAAACCGTTCAGGCGCTTGTTGCCCACCAGTATCACCGGCACCCCTTGGGCACCGAGCTTCCTGTAATCTCGCTTCCCTTTGGCGCTGGTCTCAACATCGTAGTCCACGTAGGGAATGCCGTTTTCTGCGAAATATCTCCGCGCTTTCTTGCAGTAGCCACACCAACTGGTGCTGTACATCACCACCTTGTGCTGGCTGCCTGCGCCATTCTGGCGCACGTCGTCTGTACCGAAAGCCGGAGATAAACCCTCAACGGCGGGGCTTTGGTAAATATCTGGTGTGATGGTGATTATTTCAGTCTCGGTTTCGGCCGGTGACCTGTCTCCAAAATGTATCTGTCCGTCCTTGTCCTGCCACTTATGTATGTCGCTGGCGTGGACGGAACAGGGGATTGTCAGGGACAGCAGGGTATAGATCAGAACCTTCATATCAGATCCGGTAAGTCACCTGACGACGACGTTTTGGCCGCGCGGCGCGGCTAAGGCGTAGTCAGGCACTTGCGTGTTCGCGGTCCTTACTTGGAGCGTGACGTAATGACCAAGCAAAAAACCGCCTGCCAGGGACACCCCGGCAGGCGGTTTTTCGGGGCCTCCACGGCTCGGCCGGCGAGGCCTTGTACCCAGACTACTTCGCCTCGGCGGCGCAGGTTGCCTACGCGGCCTGCGAGTAGACGTGGATCGGCTCGATGGCGTCATTCATCAGTTCCTGATGAATTACCTCGATTTCCTCGTCACTCATCGGGTACAGGAACTGCTCGTTGCGTTGCAGCACTTCCAGGTAACGCGCGTGGCGCAGCTCGCGGAACAGTTCGGGCAGGTCAATGTTCATGTCCGGCGAGTAATCGTCGCAGATGCCGGCCAGTTCCTGCGGGCCGTGGCGCAGCTCGTCGATGGCGATGCCCTTTTGCACCTTGGCGGCTTCCTTGAAGAAGTCGTCCATCGGCGGCAACTGGCTCATGGCCCAGTGCCAGCCGCCCGCGGCGCCCTCGCCGGTGGCGCT
>NZ_JBFIII010000047.1 GCF_041601295.1 Immundisolibacter sp. | reverse complement strand
CTCGGCCGAGCACGGTATCGGGCTCCTGAAACGAGACGCCCTGGCGCGGCACGAACCGGCGGTCGCGCTCGAACTGATGCGTGGCATCAAGTCGGCGCTGGATCCTCACGGCCGGCTCAATCCCGGCAAGCTGCTGCCGCCGGGGTGAGTCGGCTCGCAAAATCCTTTTCGATATCAGGTTAATGGTTCCGCAGACACGATCCGCCATTGGGCAGGTGTCAGGTTGGTCGACCGTAGCCTCGCGACCGGCACAGGCGGCGAAGGTCAATGGTCCTGTACGGCATGCCACTCCCGGCACCTGGATCCGCGATTCTAAGCTAATTAAGTCTCATTAAATCATTTAATTAATGATGTATTCGCACAAGATACGTCATCTTAAAAGTGCCGATGCGTCACGGTATACATGACAAGCCCCTCTGTTGCCGATGGTCGATCCGCCCTCACCAATTCACATGGCTTGACCAGGATCACAGCCCGATTAGCCGCAATGCCGCTAAGTTGTGACCGTCAATCGTGTCGCCTGCAAATATTTTCGTGAGGGAGGTCGTGTCATGCGTGACTTTGACAGGAATAACCGCCGGTTTCGTTTTGCTCTTTGGGCCGCCGTGCCACTGTTATTGGGTGTTGGTGCCACCCGCGCGGCTGATGAAATCAGTGAGACGCAGCGCCAGGATTTTTATGCCTATTGCGCATCCTGTCATGGCCCTATGGGGCGTGGGGACGGGCCGGTGGCCTCAGCGTTGAAGAAACGACCCGCTGACCTCACGCAACTGGCCAAAAATAACAATGGCAGCTTCCCTTATGCCCGAGTACGCACCGTGATCGACGGTCGTGGCCAAGCGGTCGGCATCCACGGTCCCGCCGAAATGCCAGTGTGGGGTGAGCGTTTTAGCAAGGACGGCAAGAACGACCCGCAGGTCCGCGGGCAAATTCTCAGCATCGTCGATTACGTGGCCAGCATCCAGGAGAAATGAGGCCTGACGAACGCGAGACCGCGCCTTGAGGGTAGGACGCGGCCAATCGCGGCGCACCAAGACCGTACGTTCCGGGGGCGAACGCAAGCGTGCGGGCGGGGCAGATGGGTGATGACTTCAGAATGCCATGCTGGCCGTCAGCATGTGGAAATCGATGCCGTCGTTGGGCCGCTTGATGCTGGCATTCGACAGATGCTGGAAGCGGTAGCCGATCGCGAATTGGCCGCAATTCACGCCAGTGCCGATGTGGCTGCCAAACTGCCAGGCGGTTGACAGTTTCCGTTCGCCGATTCGGGTCTCGGACAGCAGGTGTCCGCCGACGCCAGCCTCCAGGTATGGGCGCAGGCCCGTAGTGGCTTTGGGTGCCAGGCGCAGCACCGGCGTGAGGGCGACTTCCCACAGATTGTCGTTCTGGTGGTTGCGCTCATCGCTGTTCCAGTAACCGATCTCGGCCAGCCAGTGGCCGGAAAGCTGCCAGTTGCCATCGGTAAACCAGGTCTGCTGCCAGTCGCGCGCCACGCCCAGGCGAAGCAGCCGCGTGTTGTCGTTGCCCCAACCGGTGCTCAGTTCAGTGCGGTATTGTGCACAGGCGGGAGCGGCAAGTGCCGCGCACAGACCAAGGCCCGCAAACACGTTGCGTGCGATATCAAGCATGGTTTTATTCTCCCCGAGCAGGTTTCGTTTTATGGTCAACAACCCACTGGGTGCGTGGGCGTGTCGATTATTTCCGTTATCGGCGGCATCGGCAAGCAGGTACTGCGTGGCTGGCCTGTGAGCCGGGCGGGTTTGGGTCTGCCGCGGCAGTTCGACTGGGGTACCGAACTGCCGGTGCAGGCGCGCGACATCAATTACGGTGGCCACCTGGGTCATGACGCCGCGGTCAGCCTGCTGCATGAAGCGCGGCGGCGCTGGTTGGCTCGGGCCGGGTACGATGAGGCCGACGCTGGTGGTGCCGGTCTGATCATGCTGGAACTCGAAGTCCACTACACGGCAGAAGCCTTCTGGGCCGACCGGCTGCGCGTGGACATGGCCGTGACCGGACTTGGCGCCGTGCGTTGCGAGTTCCGCTATC
The DNA here is from genome assembly GCF_041601295.1 of Immundisolibacter sp. Lineage (NCBI taxonomy): Bacteria > Pseudomonadati > Pseudomonadota > Gammaproteobacteria > Immundisolibacterales > Immundisolibacteraceae > Immundisolibacter > Immundisolibacter sp. The sequence goes on along the minus strand of NZ_JBFIII010000047.1, from coordinate 21,135 downwards.
GGGTCAGCCGTGCTGGCCAGCAAGTGCTGATCGCCCGCACGCGGATGGGTTTTTTTGACTATAAGGCGCGGCGCCTGGCACGCCGGCCTTCGGACTTTTTGCAACGTCTTTTGGGTCTTGCCGAGGAGGGCAACGATGTCTGATTTCAACGTGGAAATTACCTGGCAGCACGCGCCACGCGCCGGTCATCCGGACGACTATGGCCGATCCCATCAGTGGCGTCTGACCGGCGGCCAGACGCTGCGCGCCTCGGCGGCGCCGGACTATGCCGGGGATGCCAACCACACCAATCCGGAAGAAGGCCTGATTGCAGCGGTGTCGAGCTGCCATATGCTGACCTTCCTCGCCCTGGCCGCCAAGCGCGGTTTCAAGGTCAGTTCCTATCGCGACCAGGCCACCGGCACGTTGGGCAAGAACGGACAGGGACGCATGGCGATAACCGGGGTGGTGCTGCACCCGGTGATCGCATTTGATGGCGCGGCGCCGAGTGGCGAAGAACTCGACAAACTGCATGAATCGGCCCACCGCAATTGCTTCATTGCGAACTCGATCACCGCCGAGGTGCGCGTAGAACCGACCGAGTGAAGTAGGAGGCGCCGGGCAGGACAGCTACAATGGTCGGCTACCCGCACCCCGCCCATCGGTTTTTTCATGTCCACTCAGATTCGCAACATCGCCATCATTGCTCACGTCGACCACGGTAAAACCACCCTGGTCGACCAGCTCCTGCGTCAGTCCGGAACCTTCGCAGCACATGAGGATCACGGCAACCTCATGATGGACAGCAACGATCTGGAGCGCGAACGCGGCATCACTATCACCGCCAAGAACACCGCGGTGGACTGGAACGGCTACCGGATCAATATCGTGGATACCCCCGGCCATGCCGATTTCGGCGGCGAGGTCGAGCGCATCCTGTCGATGGTCGACTCGGTGCTGCTGCTGGTGGATGCCGTCGATGGCCCCATGCCGCAGACGCGTTTCGTTACCGAGAAGGCATTCGCGAGCGGTCTGCATCCGATTGTTGTCATCAACAAGGTGGATCGCCCCGGCGCGCGTCCGGAGTGGGTGCTGAACCAGACCTTCGACCTGTTCGACCGGCTTGGCGCGACCGATGCACAGCTTGATTTTCCCGTGGTGTACACCTCGGCCTTGAACGGCTACGCCGGTCCCGACCCGGACGTGCGCGAAGGCGACATGAAGCCCTTGTTCGAGACCATCATCAACCGTGTGCCGCCGCCGCAGATCGAGGTTGATGGTCCGCTGCAGATGCAGATCAGTGCGCTCGGCTATTCGAGCTACGTCGGAGTCATTGGCATTGGCCGCATTCAGCGCGGCACGGTCAAGCGCAACATGGCGGTGGCGGTGGTTGGCGCCGACGGTCGCCAGCGGCGTGGCCGGGTGTTGCAGGTGCTGGCGTTTCGCGGCCTGGATCGTTACGAGGTGGAACACGGGTCGGCGGGCGACATCGTGGCCGTAACCGGCGTCGAAGGGCTGGCCATTTCCGACACCCTGTGCGATCCGGAACGGGCCGAGGCGCTGCCGGCGTTGACGGTGGACGAACCGACCATCGCCATGAACTTTGAGGTCAACAAGTCGCCGCTCGCCGGCCGCGACGGGCAGTATCTGACTTCGCGTCAGTTGCGCGAGCGCCTGTTCCGCGAGTTGCTGACCAATATCGCGCTGCGGGTCGAGGAGGGCGACGACCCGGAAACCTTCCGCGTGTCCGGGCGGGGCGAGCTGCATTTGTCGATTCTGATCGAGACCATGCGCCGCGAGGGCTATGAGCTGGCGGTGTCGCGGCCACAGGTGATCATCAAGGAAATCGACGGCGTCGTCAGCGAACCGTTCGAGCAACTGACCGTGGACGTCGACTCCGAGTATCAGGGCGCCATCATGGAGTTGCTGGGCAGCCGCCGCGCGGAACTCAAGGACATGGTGCCGGATGGCCGTGGCCGGGTGCGCCTGGATTACCGCGTGCCTACCCGTGGCCTGATCGGACTGCGCACGGATTTTCTGTCGGCGAGTGCCGGCACCGGGCTCATGCACCATGTGTTCGACGCTTACGCGCCGGTGGCGGCGGGCGAAGTAGCGACACGCAAGAACGGCGTGCTGATCTCCAACGGCGGCGGCAAGGTGCTCGGCTTTGCCCTGTTCAACCTGCAGGAACGCGGGCGCATGATGGTATCCCCGGGCGATGAGGTATACGAAGGACAGGTGGTGGGCGTGCATACCCGCGGCAACGACCTGACAGTCAACCCCCTCAAGGGTAAGCAGCTGAACAACATCCGCGCCGCCGGCAACGACGAGAACATCGTGCTGACGCCGCCCATCCGCATGTCGCTGGAGCAGGCGCTGGAGTTCATCGAGTCCGACGAACTGGTGGAGATCACCCCCCACCACTTGCGTGTGCGCAAGCGTTTCCTGCTGGAATCCGACCGCCGCCGCAACAGCCGCGCCGCCGGCTGAGCATGCTGGCCCTGCTGCAGCGGGTCACGCAGGCCCGCGTCAGCGTCGCCGAGGAAGTCGTCGGACAGATTGGTTCGGGGTTGCTGGTGCTGGTGGGCGTGCAACCGGACGACCGTCCGGCGCAGGCGCAGCGGATGGTCGATCGCCTGCTCGGTTATCGCATGTTCGACGATGCCGATGGGCGCATGAACCTCAGCCTCACCGATATCGGCGGTGGCCTGTTACTGGTGCCGCAATTCACCCTGGCGGCGGACACCGACAGTGGCCGACGGCCAAGCTTCACCAGTGCCGCCGAACCTGCGCATGCCAGGGCGATTTTCGAGTGCCTGGTCCAGGCTGCGCGCAATAGCCACAGCGCGGTAGCTGGCGGGCGCTTCGGGGCCACCATGCAGGTGAGCCTGACCAACGATGGCCCGGTGACTTTTCTGCTGCGCGCGTAAGGTTTCGATCCAGGTATCCAGGTTACCTGGATGCCTGCGGGTGACCCTGTGCGAGCCGCCGGCCATACCCACCACCCCCCGGTGTTTCGATGGACAGGACATCGCCGGCTTGGAGCTGCCATACCCCGACTGGCGGCAGGATTTGGCTGTTTCCGGCACGCACCAACAGGTTTCGTCCTGGCTGGCCAGCGGCGCCGCCCGCCAGTCCAAACGGCGCGCGAAGTCGCCGTTGGGTGACCAGCGTCAGCACGGCCGGCGCCAGCAGTTGATATTCCCGCACCAGGCCGTCGCCACCGCGCTGGTGTCCGTCGCCACCGCTGCGGCGGCGGATGGTGAAGCTGCGCAACAACAACCCGGGCAAACGCTGTTCCAGGACTTCCGGATCCGTGATGCGGGTGTTGGTCATGTGCACCTGAACCGCGTCCGCACCGTCCGCAAATACGGTCGCGCCGCTGCCGCCGCCCAGGGTCTCGTAGTACTGGGCATTGGCAAAGCCCAGGATCACGTTGTTCATGGTGCCCTGGCTGGCCGCCGCCAGGCCCAACGCGCCCAGCAGCACATCGACCACGCGCTGCGAGGTCTCGACATTGCCGGCGGCAACCGCCGCATCGGGTGGCGGATCGAGCAGGCTGCCGGGCGGAATGTGCAGATCCACCGGCCATAGACAGCCTTCGTTCAGCGGAATGTGGTCCGGGACCAGGCAGCGCAGCACGTACAGCAGGGCCGCCCGCACCACCGCGCGCGGGGCGTTGAAGGCGCCCGGATGACGGTCGCCACTGCCGGTGAAGTCCACGCTTAGCCGGCAGGTGTCCGGTGGTTGCTCGCCGGCGTCGATACGCAGCGTGACGGCGATCGGTGTGCCGTCGTCCAGGGCGTCGGTGAAGGTGCCGCCCAAGCCATCGCGGCCGGCCAGCAGGGCGCTCAGTGCGCCGCGGATACAGTGCGCGGCGTTGGCCTGCACGTGTCGCGTGTAGGCGTGGACTTCGGTGAGGCCGTGTCGCGCGGCGAGCGCCTGCAGGACGAGTGCGCCGTGGCGGTTGGCGGCGATCTGCGCGGCCAGGTCCGACAGCCGCTCCGGCAGGTTGCGGGCCGGAAAGGGGCCGGCACCCAGGGCCGCGCGCAGCGCGCTTTCGCGCAGGTGGTCGTCGTCCACCGCCAGCAGGCGGTCCAGAACGACGCCTTCCTGGTCCAGGCGCCGCGACAGCGGCGACATCGACCCAGGCGTGACGCCGCCAATATCCGCATGGTGGCCGCGCGTGGCCACGAAAAAGGCCGGCCGCGGCTGCCGCGGCACGAACACCGGGCTGATGGCAGTCACATCCGGCAGATGCGATCCGCCATGCGCGGGATGGTTGTCCAGATATACCTGTCCGGATGCCAGATGCTCGCCGTGGCTGGTGATCAGTGCGCGTACCGCCTCACCCATGGCGCCCAGATGCACCGGCACGTGCGGCGCGTTGGCCACCAGATGGCCCTGCGCATCGAAGACGGCACAGGAAAAATCCAGCCGCTCGGTCATGTTGATCGAGTGGGCCGTATGTTGCAGCACCGCGCCCATCTGCTGCGCGACAGCCATGAAACGCTGGTTGTACAGCTCCAGGCGCACCGGGTCGGCGGTGTCGGGGTTCGGTTCGCGGACGGTCTGGACCTTACGTCGCCGTTCAAGCAGCAACAGGTTGCCAGGCAGCACACGGGCGTCGAAATCCGCCTCCACCAGCACCGTGTAATGCTCAGCGAGAATCAGGCATGGGCTGTCCGGCCGGGCGCCGGGTGTCAGCGCTTCGCGGCGGTAGCAAGGCAGCTGCGCCACGCCATGGTCGAGTACGACCCGCCGGATGCCGATGTGCGCGGAAGCGGGAGCGGATTCCGGTATCGCCGGCGTCGCGGTCAGGCCAGACCCCCGTCGCAGACGCAGGCGCACGGTGACCACTTCGAGCGCATCGCCTCCGGGGGCGTATCCAAAGCGCTGGCCGTGCGCGGCGCGGTAGGCACGGGTCATGGCCGGCGGGTCGTCAAACGTTACCGTGAGCACGCTGTCGCCGCCTGGCGGGCGCAGGTCGAGCTCGCGTTCCACACGGTCCGGCGCGGCGCCCAGGCGGGTCGCGGTGTCCTCGTACAGGGTCTGCCATAGCGGTTCCAGCGCCGCCAGCGTGCCGGTATCCAGCGGCAGCAACACCGAGCGTTCGGCCTGTTCCAGGCGGTCGGCGAGTGCGATGCCCCAGGCCGAGAACAGACCGGCCAGAGGGTGTATCACCACCCGTTCGATACCCAGATCGCGCGCCATGGCGCAGGCATGCAACCCGCCGGCCCCACCGTAGCTGCACAGGGTGTGTTCCCGCAGGTCGAAGCCGCGTCCCACCGACAGGGTTTTGATGGGTGCCGCCATCTGTTCGTTGGCGACCTGGAGGTAGCCCAGCGCCAGTGTTTCCGGATCGGTCTGGGTGTCGGTAGCAGCGGACACCCGCGCGGCCAGGGCCACGAACGCAGCGCGGGTCGCTGCGAGGTCAAGCCCGGATGCTCCGGCAGTCGATGGATTCGGCGAGAAGGCGTGCTCTGGCAGCCGCCCTAGCAGGAGGTTGGCATCTGTCAGCGTCAGCGGCCCACCGCGCCCATAGCAGGTCGGTCCGGGATCGGCGCCGGCCGAAGCCGGTCCCACCGTCAAGCGCTGACCGTCGAAACCCAGGATCGACCCGCCGCCTGCGGCAACCGTTTGAACACGCAACGCGTGGCTCTGGAAGCGCACACCGGCCGCTTCGATCTGCGCCGTGTAGTCGAACTGCCCGTCGTAGCGGCACACGTCGGTCGACGTGCCACCCATGTCGAAGCCGATCAGCGGCAGGTGGCCGGTTTGGCCGGCCAGGCTGGCAACCGCCACGACACCTCCGGCCGGGCCGGACAGAACCGCATCCTTGCCGGAGCACAATGCCGCCGGTGCCAGGCCTCCGCCGCTTTGCATGAACTCGACCGGCAGCGGGCCCAGCTGCGCGCTCAGCAGGCCCAGATAGGTCGCCAACACTGGGCTCAGATAAGCATCCAGCACGCAGGTCTGGGCGCGCTCCACCACCCGGATGCGTCCGCCGCAACCGTGCGACAGCGAGACTTGGGTGAAGCCCGCGGCGTGCGCCAGTGCGCCCAGGCGCAGTTCATGGATAGGATTGCGCCAGGCGTGCAGCAACACGATCGACACCGCCTCAACCCCCTGCGCGCGCAGTCCGGCCAGTGCCTGCGTGGCGCCGGTCTCGTCCAACGCTTCGAGCTGAGCGCCGTTGGCATCCAGTCGGCCGGCGATCTCGACCACCCGTTGGTAGAGCTGGCGCGGTTTGCGTATCGCCAGCTCGAACAGGTGCGGCCTGGCCTGGTGGCCAATCTCCAGCAGATCGCCAAAACCGCGCGTCAGCACCAGGCCGACCCTGGCGCCGCGGCCTTCCAGCAGCGCATTGGTAGCCACCGTGGTGCCGATGCGCAGGCTCGCCACCTGCCCGGCGGGAACCTGGTCGCCGGGTGCCAGGCCGAGCAGGTCGCGCACCCCGGCGGCGACCGCATCCGGATAGGCGGGTGACACCGACAGCAGTTTTCGCGTGTGCAAGCGTCCGGCGGGGTCGATGCCGATCAGGTCGGTGAAGGTGCCGCCACGGTCGGCGGCAAAGCGCCAGCCGCCGGATGGCAGCGAATCAGGGCTGCCCATGGGCGGCGGGCGTACCGGTCCAGGGCAGCAGTTCCACCTCCACCAGACTTCCTGCCGGCAGGTCGCCGCTCGCCGCCGGCAACACCAGCAGGCAGTTGGCGGCAGCAAGGCTGCTCATGACATGCGAGCCTTGCGGTCCGGCGCTGCGCACGCCAGGCCGGCCGTCTTTGTCGATGGCGACGATGCCACGCTGGAAATCCATTCTGCCGGGTGCCTTGCGCAGCGGTTCGAGTAAGGGCAGTTCGACTCGCAGCGGTGCGGTAAGCGGCTCACCTTCCAGCCGACGCAGCGCCGGGCGCACGAATTCGAGAAATGTGACGGCGGTCGACACCGGATTGCCGGGCAGGCCGAAGAACCATGTTTCATCCAGACGGCCGAAGGCCAGCGGCCGGCCCGGTTTCATGGCGATACGCCAGAAGTGGATGTCGCCGAATTCGCTGAACACCTCGCGTACGTAGTCGGCGTCACCCACGGATACGCCGCCGGAACTGATCACGACGTCGGCCTGCGCACGGGCCGCGGCGAAGGCCGACCGCACGGCGTCCGGGTCGTCAGCGACGATGCCCAGATCGATCACCGGCATGCCCATCTGCTGCAGCATGGCTCGTAGCAGATAGCGATTGCTGTCGTAAATGGCCCCGGCGGCGAGCGGCTGGCCAAGCGGCGTCAGCTCGTCACCGCTGGTGAACAGCGCGACCCGCGGCCGGTGGCTGACGACTACACGCGCCTGCCCCAGTGCCGCCGCCAGGGCGATCTGCGGCGGGCCGAGACGGGTGCCGGCCGGAAGAACCACACTGCCCGTGCGTACGTCCTCGCCCGGTGCGCGCACGTTGGCGCCTCGCGGCACGCTGGCGGTCAGTCGTACCTGATCGCCGTGGACTGCCACGTGCTCCTGCATGGCGACCGTGTCGCAGCCGGCCGGCAGGATGGCACCGGTCAGAATGCGCACACACTCCCCAGGGTCGAGCGTGCCGGTAAACGGGTGACCCGCCATGGAGGTGCCGGCAAGCGCGAGACCCTTGGCCAGGGCCTGGTCCAGGTCGCTCACGGCGAAAGCGTAGCCATCCATGGCCGAGTTCGGCCATGGCTGCAAATCCATGGCCGCTACCAGCGGCTGCGCCAGTACCCGTCCCAGGGCCAGATCGAGTGCGATCTGCTCGCTGCCCGGCAGTGGCGTGAGCGTGTCCAGAACCTGCGCCAGTGCGGCTTCCACGTCCAGACTGGCCGGGGTGCAATCAGGCAGAGCAGACTGGTCCATGGTGCGGTTCCTGGCTTGTTAAGATGGCGCGTGCCCGCAGGCCGGGGCTGACACATTGTATTAAGCCGCATCGGAGCGCCAGCCATGACCCCTGTCGGGAGCCAGCTCGACCTCGACCATTATCTGGAGCGCATTGCCTACCGGGGCGCGCTACTGCCCACGGCCGACGTCCTGGCTGCGCTGCACCTGGCGCACGTGCGCCACATCCCGTTCGAGAACCTCGATGTGTTGCTCGGGCGCGGCATCCGCCTGGATATGGACAGTGTGTTCGCCAAGTTGGTTACGGCGCAGCGTGGTGGCTACTGCTTCGAGCAGAACCTGCTGTTCGCGGCGGTGTTGGAGCAGATCGGCTTTCGCGTGCGGCGCCTGGCGGCCCGCGTCACCTACCGTACGCAGCGCGTGCTGCCGCGGACACACATGCTGTTGCAGGTAGAGGCGGACGACACAATCTGGCTGGCCGATGTCGGTTTCGGCGCCGCGGGTCCGCTTTTGCCGGTGGCGTTTCATCAGGGGCAGCCCCAGACCCAGCACCTGTGGCGGTACCGCCTGGTGGAGCTGGGGGGATTGTGGTCCTTGCAGATTGGCATGGACGATTGGGCCGATCTGTACCGGTTCGGCCTGGACGAACAGACCGCGGCCGACTACGAGATGGCCAACTACTATGTTTCGACCCACCCCGACTCGCGCTTCCTGCACGGGCTGATCGCTCACCGCCTGGCGCCCGAACGGCGTCTGATTCTGATCGGCAGCGAGCTGACCGAGGACCGGGGCGCACGGGTCGATACCCGCCGTGTCGACGATCCGGCGGTGCTGCGGACACTGCTGATTGATGACATCGGTTTGCCGGCGGCCGAGGTCGCGGAATTTATCGATACCCTCGTCAGGGAGCGCGCATGAGCGGTGCCGTATGTGCGCTGCGCTGGCGGGGCGACGCGCTGGAACTGCTGGACCAGCGTCTGTTGCCGGCGCAGCAGACCTGGCTGCGCTGCACCAGTGCCGCCGAGGTGGCGGAGGCGATTCGCGACATGGTGGTCCGCGGGGCGCCAGCGATTGGCATCGCGGCGGCCTTCGGCGTGGTGCTGGCGGCGCGGACCGGGTATGCCAGTCACGGTGCGGGCTGGCGCGAGGCTGTCGTGGCTGATCTTGACCGGCTTGCGGCGGCACGCCCAACCGCGGTGAACCTGGCCTGGGCGGTTCGGCGCATGGTCGGGGGCTTCGCAGGCCTGTCCGGTGATCCGGAGCCGGCGCTGTTGGCACAGGCGTGCGCCATTCACGACGCAGACCTCGCCGCGAACTACGCCATGGCGGCACACGGCGCGGCCTTGATCGCACCCGGCAGTAAGGTGGCGACGCACTGCAACACCGGCGCGCTCGCCACTGGCGGGCACGGCACGGCGCTGGGCGTGATCCGCACCGCCTATGCGCAGGGCCGCATCAGCGAGGTGTTCGTCGACGAAACCCGGCCGTGGTTGCAGGGTGCGCGCCTGACCGCCTGGGAGCTGCAACAGGACGGCATTCCGGCGCGTCTGGTTGTGGACGGCGCGGCGGCCTGGCTGTTCGCCCGCCTGCGTCCGGCCTGGTTGATCGTCGGCGCGGACCGCATCGTAGCCAATGGCGACACCGCCAACAAAATTGGCACCTACACGGCGGCACTCGCCGCACGCGCGCATGGGGCGCGGGTGATGGTGGTGGCGCCACTGTCCACCTTCGATGCGGCAACGCCGACCGGTGCGGCGATCAAAGTCGAGGAACGGCCAGCGCAGGAGTTGACCCGTCTGGGTAGCCAGTTAATCGCACCGGAAGGCTTCGCCGCCTGGAACCCGGTGTTCGACGTGACACCGGCCGGCCTGATTGACGCCATCGTCTGTGAGCACGGGGTCATCGAACAGCCCGATGCGGCGCGGATCGCGGCGTTTATGGCGGTCACCCGGTGAAGCCTTGAGGCAGTCAATTTGTGCGCACCAGGCGTGTTCAATCGTCTTCCAGTACCTCGCGCAAACGTTCCCCCTGTCGAACCCAGGAAAAATCTTCTGCGTAATTGCGGGCCGCTGGGCGCATCAAGTCGGTTTTACCCGCCAACAGTTCTATGCAGGCAGCGGCGATGCCGGCGTAATCGCTTGGTGCAATGAGTAATCCGGAGCGATCCTGCGCAACCGCATCCGGAACCCCACCTACGGCAAATGCGACCGTAGGCAAGCCGTGGGCCGCCGCTTCCAGTGCAGCCATGCCAAAGCCCTCCACATCGTCGGCACGTTCCAGCACCGGAAATACGAACAGATCGGCTGCCGCATAGAGCTTACTGAGGGTTGCTTCGTCGACGCCGCCGAGCATGCGCACGGTGTTGGTCGGCACGGCTTGCTGGGCAGCGCGTGCAATGGTCGTCGTAGCGTCAGCAGCAGCCAGTGCACCGCTGGCGCCAGCGCCGACCACCAAATACTGTAGCTTGGGGATGCGGGCCAGCACAGTCGGCAGTGCCTGCTCAATGAACTCGGCGATCCCTTTGCGCTCGGTGAGCCTTCCCACGGTAAGGATCAGCGGCCGGTCATCGGCCAGGCCCAGCGCGTTACGGGCTGCGCCGCGATCCAGCAGGGCCGTTGGTAGGGTCACGCCAGGGTGAATTACGCTTATGCGTCGCGTGGCGATCCCGGCGGCCTCTGCTAGACCTGCCGTGTATCGACTATTGGCAATTACCTTGTCAGCCCGCCGTAGGATTGGCAGGAACGCCGCACGATAAAGCGGCTGATCGACCACCAGATCCAGGCCATGTACGAACACCGCAAAACGAGCATCAGCCGCCCATGCGGCAAGCGAGGCAGACGGCCCGGTCAGGCCACTGCCAGCCAGCACCCAATCCGGTCTGATGCGTCGCGCCATCTGCACCGCGCGGACCGACGCGGTGGTCAGAAAGCGCCATAGCGGTTGCAGATCGCACTCGGCAATCGGGCCGATCCCTGGAGGGGTATGCGTCGTACACCCAGCCGGGCCTACCAGACCCACTTCGCCGTGGTGCGCGAGCTCGCGGGAGGTCTCCAGCATGAGACGTTCCATGCCGCCGACCAACGGGGGGTAGTTGCGGCTGACTAGGACAATTTTCAAGACAAATCTCCGTTCAGCAGCACTCAGACCCCGGTTTGGTCGTCCGCCAATAAAGGGTCGGGTTGCGGGGCTTGATCAGTTAATCGCGCGCGATGTGGGTTTGCATCTACCGGGGCGCCAGAGGCCGCTGCGCCAGACGCAGGAATGCGCCCGCGCCCAGCAGGGTGATTGCCGCCGCGACGCTGAAGGCGCTGACTTGCCCCGCCCATTGCCAAAGGGCGCCAAACAGGACGGCTCCTGGCAGGGCGAGCAGGCCGCTGACCAAATGATAGATGCCAAACGCCGTGCCCTTTTGCTCTGGTGGTGCGTAGTCGCCAATCAGTGCCCGTTCGGCCCCTTCAGTGCAGGCGGTGGCGCCGGCATAGGCGAGAAACAGCAGCCATAGCGTGGCGCCATCCTGGCTGATCATGCCCATCGTGGCCAGCAACACTGCGCGCAGCAGCCAACCCGCGGCGACCACTGGCGTGCGCCCGAGACGGTCGGATAGCCGCCCTGCCGGAATGGACACCGCCGAGCGGACGGCATGTGCCGCCGCCCACAGCAATGGCAGCCAGACCACTTCGATACCGCCGGAGAATGCCCACACCACAAGAAACGCGTCCGGTACGCTCGCCAGCGCCAGCACCCCGGCCGCCGTGATCAGGCCGCGCAGATGGCGGTCGAGCAGGCGCCAGCGCAGCGGTGCCGGGGGCTGCGGCAGTGCTGGCGTTGCCGGGGCGGCGAGTCCAAAGCCCAGACACAGCAGTACCAGCAGTCCGGGCACAACGGAGAATAAAAAGACATCTCGCATGGCAAAGCCGGCCTGCAGCAGGCCGAAGGCCAGCAATGGCCCCAGCATGGCGCCGCCATGGTCCATGGCGCGATGAAAACCGAACACCGCGCCACGGCGCCGGGCGTCGACCGAGGTTGCCAGCAGCACATCGCGCGGTGAGGTGCGCAAGCCCTTGCCGATGCGATCGAAAAAACGCAACAGCAATACGGCTGGCCACGCTGCGGCGAAAGCGATCAGCGGCCGCGCCAGGTTGGAAACGCTGTACCCGCCCAACACCAGACGACGCGGACTGACGCCCCGGTCGGCCATGCGCCCGGACACGAGCTTAAGTACGCTGGCCGTTGCCTCCGCCAGGCCCTCGATCAGGCCGATGGCGGCCGGCGCCGCACCCAGCGTAGCGATCAGGAACACCGGCAGCAGCGGCATGATCATCTCGCTGGCGGTGTCGTTCAGCAGCGAGGCGAAGCCCAGCACCCATACCGTGCGTGGCAGCCGGGGCGGTTGCATCGGCTGCTCAGGCGTCGTGTTCGAGAACTCGCTTGTCGACAATGCGCAGCGCCTGGCCATCCGTGTCCAGCCGGTAAACGATAGGCACGCCGGTGGGAATTTCGAGCCCCACGATGTCGGTATCGGAAATGTTCTCAAGGTCCTTGGTCAGCGCGCGCAGCGAGTTGCCGTGGGCTGAAATCAGCACCGTCTGGTCGTCGAGCAGGCGCGGGCGGATAGCGGTGTCGAAGTAGGGCAGTGCGCGTGCCACCGTATCCTTGAGGCTCTCGCCATTCGGCGGTGGGGTGTCGTAGCCGCGCCGCCATTTGACGAATTGTTCCTGGCCGTACTCGGCCAGTACCTGGTCCTTGTTCAGGCCCTGCAGGTCGCCATAGTGGCGCTCGGCGAGCGCCGTGACGTGCAGGTGTACGGGGAATTCATTGCCCACCGGCTGGTAGGACTCGCGCGGCACGGTGCCCTCGGCGGGCAGAAAGATCGGTGTGCGCCCGCTACGATTCGCGCGCAGCACCACCTGCAGGGTGCAGATAGCGCGCTGCAGGTGCGAGGTATAGGCAACGTCGAAGCGGTACTCAGCCAGCTGCCGGCCGGCCGTTTCGGCCTCCCGCCAGCCGCGTTCGGTCAGCGGCACATCCACCCAGCCGGTGAAGCGGTTTTGTTCGTTCCACAAGGAGCGACCGTGGCGGATCAGGATCAGGGTGGCAGTCATGGGCGGGCCTGAGTTGGGGCTTGAGGACAGGTCATTTTAAGCGGCCGAGGCGTCCGGACGCTGACGGATTGTCAGGCGCCTTGCGGAGCGCGTAATCTGCGCCGTTCGTTTCACCCGCAAGGAGCCATCATGACGCCCTGGTATTTCGAGGATTTCACTGCCGGAGCGGTCATTCCGACTGTGCGCCGCACCGTTACCGAGGCCGACGTGATGGCTTTCGCTGGCTTGTCCGGCGATTTCAATGTGTTGCATACGGATCGGGTGTTTGCGGCCGAAACGCAGTTCGGCGAGCCGATTGCCCATGGCCTGCTGGGTCTGTCGATCGTGTCCGGCCTGATGCACCAGACCGGCGTCATCAACGGCACCATCATCGCGTTTCTGGGCCTGACCTGGCGTTTTACGGGGCCGGTGAAGTTCGGTGACACGATTGCCGCCGAGATGCGGGTGCGAGCGGTCAAGGAAACCTCCAAGCCCGACCGCGGTGTGGTGACTCTGGTATTCACGGTCACCAACCAGCGCGACGAGCGGGTGCAGGACGGCGAGTTCACGCTGATGATGCAACGGCGGCCTTGATCTGCAGAAAGGACTCATTGCTGCCGATACCGTGCAATACCCTGCCTGTCCGACGGCCTGCACCACGCTGCGGGCCCGTTGAAAGAATTTGCTGCAACCACGCCAGCTGAGGTGGCCGCGTGACGAACCGCTTGCGACGCCTCTTGCACGAAGCCGCCAACCTGCGCCACCGGCGGTGGCTGCGCTGGATGGGGCCGGCCCTGCATCATCCGAGTCTGTGGCACATGAGTCGGCGCGGGATTTCGCTGGGCGTCGGGATCGGCGTGTTTTTTGGGCTGCTGCTGCCATTGGCGCAGATTCCTGCCGCGGCGGTCGCGGCCGTCGTGATGCGCGCCAACGTGCCGGTGGCGGCAGTGAGCACGCTGGTGAGCAATCCGATCACTTTTCCGCCGATTTACTACGCCGCCTACCGTATCGGCCACTATCTGACTGACGAGCGTCCCCCGCTGCCCGGAGAACTGGATGCGCTGCACCAGGACCTGAACCAGGCATTCGAGGCGCCGGTGCCTAAAGGTTGGTGGAGCCGGATTGGCAAGCCGGCGACTGTGGGCTTGTTGGTACTGGCCACTACCTGCGGCCTGCTGACCCATGCTCTGGCCAGTTGGGTGCTGCGCCTGCGTACCCAGCGAGTGTGGAAGCGGCGAACCCGCCGACGCGAGCGCCGTGCGGTCCCTCGGACCTGATGCCGCTGCCTCGAAAGGAACCGCCGTGAGCCGCGATTACCTGGTGCTGACCCTGAATGCCCGCGTCTACGATGTGGCCATCGAATCGCCGCTGGACCTGGCCGAGAGCCTGTCGCTGCGCCTGAAAAACCGCGTGCTGCTCAAGCGCGAGGATTTGCAGCCGGTGTTTTCGTTCAAGCTGCGCGGCGCCTACAACAAGATGTCGCACCTGCCGCGGCAGGCATTGAAAGCGGGTGTGATCACCGCCTCGGCCGGCAACCACGCGCAGGGCGTGGCACTGGCAGCGCATCGGCTGGGCAGCCACGCCTTGATCGTAATGCCGGTTACCACGCAGCAAATCAAGGTCGACGCCGTTGAGCGCCTGGGCGCGGAAACCCTGCTGCACGGCGAGGACTACACCGACGCCTACCAGCACGCGCTGACGCTGGCCAGCGCACGGGGACTGAGCTTTGTGCATCCCTACGACGATCCACTGGTGATCGCCGGACAGGGCACCATTGGCGCCGAGTTGCTGCGTCAGCGCCAGGGGCCGCTGGACGCCGTCTTTGTGCCGGTTGGCGGCGGTGGACTGATCGGCGGGATCGCTGCTTACGTCAAGCGCCTGCGCCCGGAAATCCGCATCGTGGGCGTCGAGGCCGATGATGCCGACGCCATGGCGCGCTCGCTTGCCAGGGGCCGCCGGGTCAGCCTGCGCAGCGTTGGGCTGTTTGCCGACGGCACGGCGGTGCGCCAGGTAGGCCGGGAGCCGTTTCGTCTGGTCCGCCAGTACGTGGACGAGATGCTGCTGGTCAATCACGACGAAATCTGTGCCGCCATCAAGGACACCTTCGAGGACACACGCGCTATCGTCGAGCCAGCCGGCGCATTGGCATTGGCCGGTCTCAAGCGCTACGTGGCGCGCGAGCGCTGCCAGGGCCGCACGCTGGTGGCGGTGTGTTCCGGCGCCAATATGAATTTCGACAGTCTGCGTTACGTGGCCGAGTGGGCCGAGATCGGCGAGC
Source organism: Immundisolibacter sp. (assembly GCF_041601295.1). NCBI lineage: Bacteria > Pseudomonadati > Pseudomonadota > Gammaproteobacteria > Immundisolibacterales > Immundisolibacteraceae > Immundisolibacter > Immundisolibacter sp. The sequence continues at coordinate 5,945 of NZ_JBFIII010000047.1, read as the reverse complement.
GGCGCGAGGCGATCTTCGCTGCCACCATCCCCGAACGGCCGGGCAGCTTTGTGCATTTTTGCGAGGCCATCGGTGCCCGCCAGATCACTGAGTTCAACTACCGTTATGCCAGCGCCGAAGCCGCGAACGTCTACGTGGGCGTGCAGACCGCCGGCAATCAGCGTCAGGCACTGTACGGGCAGTTGCGCCAGCACGGTTACGCGGTGGTCGATCTGACCGAAAACGAAAGCGCCAAGCTGCATCTGCGGCACATGGTCGGCGGACACGGCAAGCTGGCGGACGAACTTTTGTACCGGTTTACGTTCGACGAGCGACCCGGCGCGCTCGCCCACTTCCTCGGTCGCCTGGGCGCCCACTGGAATATCAGCCTGTTTCATTACCGTAACCATGGCGCGGCCGACGGACGGGCGCTGGTCGGCCTGCAAGTGCCGGTCGCGGAGCGGGCACGGTTTCGCGCCCATCTGGCGCAAAGCGGCCTGGAGCATGTCGAGGAGACCGATAGCGCCGCCTATCGGCTGTTTCTGGCCTAGCGCGATGGCCAACTGGCAGCTTTTCCAGCGCCAGCGCCGCGCGTCGGCTACGATTGGCTCGCCAGCTCCTCTGCGTACTTAATCCCAATGTCGCAAGCTCCCGAACAAACCGCCCGCACCGAGATCGATCGCCTGCTGCAGGTGGCCGGCTGGACTGTGCAAGACGTGTCGGCGGTGAACCTGCATGCCGCGCGCGGCGTGGCGATTCGCGAGTTCCCGCTGGCGGGCCACGGCTTCGCCGACTACCTGCTCCATGTAGATGGGAGAGCCGCCGGCGTGATCGAGGCCAGAGGCAAGCTTCAAGGGCTGGGAGCTGGTGCAGGCCACGGCGCGGCGGTGCGCCATGAACATGCTGCTGCTGCACGGCATCGGCAGACAGGACTACGAGCCCATTGAAGTTAAAGACGCGCTGGCTGCCGACCCCGGTGACCGCTTCGATCTGGTGCTCACCAATCCGCCCTTCGGCAAGAAGAGCAGCACCACCATCGTGGGCGTCGTCGCTCCCGCCATCCATGGCTCCCGCGACATTAGTGCATCCATGCACGTCAGAGGCAAGGTCAGCAAGGAGCGCGACAGCGTCGAGCGCGCGGATTTCTGGACCACCACCTCGAACAAACAGCTCAACTTTATCCAGCACGTCAAAACCATCCTCAGGCAGAACGGCCGCGCCGCTGTGGTCGTGCCCGACAACGCGCTGTTCTTCGACAAGAAACCTGCCTCCGAGACGCCGTGGACCAAGAAGCTCTGGATTTACGACCCTGCGCACCAACATCCACTTCATGCTCAAGACCGACCCCTTGAAGCGCGAAGACCTGGATGAATTCATGGCTTGTTACAGCCCTGCCAACCGGCATGTGCGCACGCCGACCTGGAGCGCGGACAAGCCCGATGGGCGCCGGCGCATGTACGGGTACGAGGAGCTGATCGCGCGCGACAAGGCCAGCCTGGACATCTTCTGGCTGCGTGACGAGACGCTGGCCGACCGCGACAAGCTGCTGCCGCCGGACGTGATCGCGCAGGAGATCGTTGACGACCTGGAGGCGGCGCTGGAACAGTTCCGCCTGATTGCCGGCGACGTCGGGAGATACGACGCGGCGACGGGTTGATTCCACAGCCGACCTTGCTGCTGGCACGGGTGCCTACGCCACGCGGCCGAGACTACAGTATGGTTGTCTGTAACGGCGTTTTTTTCGCCGCCGGGCACCTGACAAGAAAGCGCCTGCCTGCGGACAATACGGTTCCCTGGCGGGCAGCGAGATCAACGGCTTTACTCGATCGTTTTTGGAAATGCGTCTGCACAGTGCCGGGACCGCCGCCTTGAGCAGAGGTTCCTTTCCGGAAAGCAGCGTCGAGACGAAGGAGCAACTATGTCGCAGGACAAGCAGCGACCGGTCGACACGGTCCGTCGAAGCTTCGTTTTAAGCGCTGGAGGCGGCCTGATCGCTGCTGGGGTCGGGGTCGTCCCGGGTGCCGCGCGGGCGGCTGCTGAGCCTTGGCACCGCGACGCAGACGTGCTGGTGGTGGGCAGCGGCGCGGCCGGCTTCAGTGCGGCCCTGTTTGCACGAGAGAGCGGCGCGGACGTGCTGATGCTGGAGAAAGGCCCGGTGGCCGGCGGTACCACAATCCGCTCCGGCGGCGTGCATTACATCCCGAATAACCGCTTTCTGCGTGCGGCAGGCATTGCCGACCCGCGTGAGGATTTCCTGCGCCTTGCCGTGCGCATGAGTTACCCGGATCGCTACCGGCCAGAGGCCGCTCGTTTCGGGGCCGGCGAGCGTGAATACGTTCTGCTGGAGACATTCTATGACCAGGCGGCGCCGACCGTGGATCGCCTGACCGAGCTTGGCATCGTCGATTATTTGCCGTTTATCGACTACGACGACCGGCCGTTCCCGGACAACTACGCGGAGCTAGCCGAGAACCGTGCCCCGCGTGGCCGCGGCATCGTGTGCCGGCCCAAGCAGCAGCGCGAGGGCAGGTTCTATTACCGCAATGGCGGCGGGGTGGGCGTGGACCTGATTGAGCTGCTGCAGGCGGCGGCAGTTGAGCGCTCGATCCCGGTCCTTACCCGTCATGCGGTGGCGGAACTGGTGCAGGACGTCGCCGGCAGGGTCGTTGGCGTGGTGTGTGAGCACCGTGGAAAACGGCTGCGCATCGGTGCCCGCCAGGGTGTGGTGTTTGCGAGCGGAGGTTTCATACACGATCCCCAATTGCGCGCCTGCCACCTGCTGGGCCCGGTCTATGGTGGTTGCGCCGCGCCTACCAACCGGGGAGATTTTCTGCGCCTGTCGGGCGGTGCCGGGGCGGCCCTGGGCAATCTGCAACACGGCTGGTGGATGGAAGTGCTGCTCGAGGAAACCCTAGCCAGTTCCGACGCGCCGACCGGGGTGTGGGTGATCCCTGGTGACAGTAGCCTGTCGGTGAATCTGGCCGGCGAGCGCTATGTGAATGAGAAAAACCACCCTGGCAGCCGGCCGCGGGCGCATTTCGCCTGGGATGCGGTGAGTGGCGACTACCCGCAGCGCATAACACTGATGATCTGGGACACGCGCACCGTGCAGCACCGCGGCGGGGTGATGGGCGTGCAGCAGGCGGGTGCGCCGCTGCCCGGCCATGTCATTTCCGGTGCTGGTTGGGAGGCGCTAGCGACTGCCATTGCGGCGCGGCTCGAAAAGCTCGCGCCGGCGATCGGTCAGGTGGGTTTGTCGCCGGGGTTTGCCAAGCAGATCCAGGCCACCGTGGCTCGATACAATGATTTCGCCCGCCGCGGCGTGGATGACGATTTCCAGCGTGGCGCGGCGGCGGCCGACATCGCCTGGAACTATTTCGGCAATCTGCCGGTGCTACCCAGCGACTATCCGAATCCGACCATGCACCCGCTGGCGCCGCAGGGGCCGTACTTCGCCGCGCTGCTGGTGGCCGGCGCCATTGACAGTAAGGGCGGACCGCTGGTCGATGCGCAGGCGCAGGTACTAAGCAGTGAGGGTGCGCCGATCGGCGGCCTGTATGGGGCCGGTAATTGCATCGCCAGCCCGACTGGCGGCGCCTACTGGGGCGGTGGCGGCACCATCGGCCCGGCAGTCGTGTTCGGGCAAATTGCCGGTAGCGCCGCAGCGAAGGCCCCGGCGCGGGTGATCTGATGGTTCGCTGCCGGATGGTGTCGGCTGCGTTGCTGGGTTTGCTCGTTATAGGCCCGACGCGGGCTGGAGACACCAGCCTGGCCCGCGATGTGCAGCCGGTGTTCGACCGCCAGTGCGTGGCCTGCCATCTGTATGAATCGGCCCAAGGCGGGCTGGTCCTGGAAGCTGGCGAGGCCCACGCGGCGACTGTGGGCGTGCCGAGCAGCGAAGCGAAACTGCCGCGCGTGGAGCCGGGCAATCCTGACGGCAGCTACCTGGTGCACAAACTGCGCGGTACGCACCTGTCGGTGGGCGGTAACGGCGCGCAGATGCCTTTCAACGCCGACACCGGGCGCGGCGGTCTGCCCACCGACGAATTGCGCCTTATTGAGGCGTGGGTTCGCGCTGGCGCCCCCGATAACTGAGCCGATTGGCATTCGGCCCCGCCAGCGGCGCGGCCCATCACGGCTTTACGCGGGCTTGATCTTTTCCACCGAAACCCGCACGCCACGGTCGGTGCTTGGTCCGGGACTGCCGTTGAACAGGTAGTACCGCAGTTGTTCATAGCCGCCGGCCAGGTGTAGCGGCTTGGGCTGGCCGATCAGCAGGCGGTCGTAGACTTTCCACTCCTTGAACTGAGGGTTTTCCCAGAAGTACACCACCACTTGCATCGGGGCCACGGTGGGGGAGGTGCGCAACATGATCTCGAAATCCGAGAAATCGTTGTACACGCGCACCTGTTCGCCGTCTTTCATGCCGAGCCTGGCGGCGGTCTTGTCGTTGACGTGCATGACCGGCTGGGCACGGTGCAGGCGCATCAGCTCCGGCACGTTCAGGTGCAGCGAATGAATACTGTGGCGCGGATGGCCACCGCTGATGACGAAGGGATGATCGCCGCCGATTTTGGGCGGCTCCTTGTGCACGGGCAGTGCTTCGCCGGCTTCGATGTACCAGGGATGGTCCAGAAAGAACTGGGCACGGCGCGAGTAGGTGGGGTAGGTGATCTTTTTGTCGCGATGCCAGGCCAGGCTGAAGAACGGCTTGTCGGGCGAATAGTCGTTGGCCACCAGGTGTTTCATGAAGCCGGTGCCAAAACTCACCTGTTGCAGCATGCCGGCCTTGCGGAAACTCTCCAAGGTGGTGCCCTTGGGCAGGATGCTGGTGGCTTCCGCCACGGCCAGCATCTCGGTGAGTGCCTGTTCCTGGGTGACCACTTTGCCGTCCATGGTGTAGCGCGACCACAGGTCGCCATAGACACGCCGCTGACCGAAGTGATCGCCGTAGGTTTCGAGTCCACGCGCGGCGGCAATTTCGCCAACCCGTTTCAGAATCGCTGCATAGATCTCCCATTCCGGCTCGCACTCGCCGGGCGGGTTGACGGCTTTTTCGATGAAGGCGAAGCGCGGATTGGCGGTGATGGACACGGTCATGTCCATCTTTTCGTAGTACCAGGCCGCCGGCAGGATGATGTCGCAGTACAGCGCCGAGGCTGACATGCGCGGTTCGATGGCGAACATCATCTTCAGCTTCGGGAACAGGTGCTTGGGCAACAGCTGGGCGCCGGAGCGATTGCGCCGCACCGGGTTGCTGGAGGTGATCATCATCACCCGCGGATGCTTGCCCGGTGCCGGACGCAGATGGTGCGGCTGCCACCAGCCCTGTTCGGTCGCCTCACTCAAATACTCGCCGAAGGTTTTCTTCAGCGTCGGATCCTGCCAGGCCTTGTTGTCGTAGGCCTCTTTGTAGCCGCAGTGGTTGTAGAGGAACATCGCCGGCGGCACCAGTCCCATGGCGGTGGTCATTTCCTTGGCCAGGGCCACGCCGATCAGTTCTTCGGTGATTTCCGGGTCTTCGGCCCGCAGCTTGGTCGCGAGCGCCTGTTCCATCTGCGCGAAGGCGGCCAGGCCGCCCTCGGCGACGGTTTTTTCCATCACCATCATCAGTTCGATATGGTCGGCCGGCATGGCCCAGGTGTTCCAGCCGGTGCCCGGCTTGCCCCAGTTTCCGGACAGGGCCATCGCCAGCATCAGCGCGCGTTCGCCAAGATCACCGTGGTAGGTCTTGGCCGAACTGAAGCCGATGTAGGAGCAGGTGCGCTTGGTGGCGACTTTCTTGGCCAGCATGCGGGTCAGGCTGGGGTGCGCGCCCGATTGCTGCTGCACTTGCTCGGGGGTGTGGTTGGCGTTGATCTGTGCCTTCAGAAGGGCATACACGGTGGTGACAACGACTTTCTCGCCGGTCGCAAGCGTGACCTCGAATTGACCTTCCAGAGCCGGTTCGCCGTCGAACAGCAGTG
>NZ_JBFIII010000046.1 GCF_041601295.1 Immundisolibacter sp. | reverse complement strand
TGTTGGTCAGATTGGAAAGCTCCTTCCCCTTGCCGGCCTGCAGCAGGGTCAGCACCTGGCGATCGAACGCCTCGCGAATATCGCCGTACTTGCCCGGCGCCGCGCTGACTTTCTCCAGCGCCGCGTAGGGAAAGGCGGCGCTGAAATGCGACATGCCGCCAGAGGCACAGACTGCGACCCGCAGGTTGACGTCGAAACTATCGACTGCTCGGCGCAGCGTGCGGCCGAACTCATAGCAGCGCCACGGCGACGGAGCCGGGTAGTGGATGCCCTCCACAAACACGGGAATCACCTGCAGTCTCGCCGCCGGGTCCAGCCTGCGCAGGACAGGACCGAACGCATGGGCCTTGAGCTCGCCGTTGCGCAGCTCATGCATGACGCTGACGTCAAAATCGGCGGCTGTCGCTTGCGACAAAAGCTCCTCGGCCATTCCCGCGTGGCATCGGTAGGTGGTGGCTCCGGCCTCGGGGTGGAACAGGTCCCGGCAGGAAAACTCCGCACCGTCGAAAATGGCCAGCGCCGGCAGGTTCTCCGGGCCGAACTGCTCATCCTGGTCATCGCCAACCAGCAGCAGTACGTCTACGTTGCTGGCCAACCATGCGGCCAGTCGCGTATGTCCGGCGGCGACCCGCGCAAAGCGGCGCTTGTTGTCCGGCAAGGTCTCCTGCGCTGCCAGGGGGTGCAAGGGCGGCTCGTAACCGTAGCGGTGGGCGTAGAGTTTTTGATTGCCGGCGATGCCGCGGGCCCAGATATCTGGATCGACCAGGGCAAATGCGTGCGAAGTGGCCAAGCCGCCGACGACTGTTGCCATGCCCACAGACCTCCTCGGTTGGTTACGCGCTCCGGGAGGGGTCGCCCAATCGGCGCTGGAAACGAAGCTAAGGAAGCGCTGAATAAATCCATCCTGGATTTCTCAGCGCCCGCCATCGGAAAAGCGTGGTTTTCCGATGGCTCACAAAATCAGTGGCTTGCCGCCACAGATTTTGGCAGCGCATCCTTGCGCTGCGGGAAACACTGCATAGTTCAGCGTTTCCCTAATGCCTCAGATAAGCGGCAACTGGGGCAAGGGTTGGTCGTTGGTGATCAGGTAGACTTTCTTTTTGCAGATTTTCCAGTCGTCCTCGACACGCCGCAACCGGTATTCGCTGGTGATCGGGTGTTGTGCCATCTCGCGTCGGGGCACAACTACGGTCAGCAGAACACTCGCGCTTACCGCCAGTTCGTCGCCCGCGAACTCCCCGACCATGACGTTGGTGATGAAGTACTTGGTCCTCGGCGGCGGCATCTGGGTGGGGTTGCGGGGATGGGTCATGCGAATGGCCCGCGCGCGCAATGCCGTGCGGTCCTCGAAGGAAATCATCGCCTGTTCGTTGCGGTTGCCGTTGTCGACACGGTTGGGTATCCAGTACTCGATATCGTCGGTCAAAAGGCCCAACCAGTCCTCGAACCTCGCCTGTTCCAGTAACGCGGCCTCGCCATACAGGAACTGCTCGATTTCCTGTTGCAGGGCCAGATCCTTAGTCATGCCGCATCTCCTCCAGCCAGTCTTGTGTTCGGTCGGGTCACGCTACGCCGGTCGATCGGTCATCAGACGTAGCCATTCCTTGTATTGCTCCCGGAGTGCCCCCTCGCTGGCGCCATACCACTCCAGTTCGCCGTCCGCGTTAATGTGTTCGTCCTCGCCGGTGAGGGCCATCAATACCCAGTCGATACCGCCGGTGTGCAGTCCCTCCTGAACCCAGCGGAAGGCCTGCATGTCGTCGACCTGTATCTCGCCCACGGCGGATACGTGGTGGGACGAATTGTGGATCAGCAGGCTGTTGACCGCGTCCGATGCGCCCTTGAGCCTGCACGGGTAGGTACTGACTTCCGTAAAGTCGACACGCACCGGCTTGATTACCCGGTAGTGGTTCATCCGGCTGTGCAGGAGCAAATTGGGGTAGATGACCATGTGCAGGTCAAGCTCGGCAATTTCCTTGGCTCGCGCATCACCGTGGATCCGCGCCATCTGTTGCAGGTAGTCGGGTTTGTAGGCATTCATCCAGATTCCGCCGCGGCTGCCGCAGAAATCGGCCATCATGTGGCCGTGCGGTATGGCCCGCTCGTAATATTTGGCGACTGCGGTCTTCATGGTGAAGGCGGAATCGCCGAATTTTTCCTTCATGATCTGCATGCCGACCTGCAAGGCGCTGCCATGGAGGACTGCCGGATGGTAATTGTCGGCATAGTTCTCCATCTGCAATTTCCAATTGCCTTCATAGTGATACTTAACCGGTTTGACGGCCTCGATCTGCCCCTCTGGAGCGCGATCCACCATCAGGTCCAGATAGTGAGCCGCACGGCCCAGGTAGTCCGGCAAGGGCATTACGTCCGGATTCCTGCTGGCGAAGATGAACCCACGGTGGCTTTCCACGCGGGGTATGGGCGTGAGGTGGAATTCGGAGTCCTTGAAGTCCGGGAAGCGCTCGCGCAACGGCACCCCGTCCAGCGCGCCCTGGGTGTTGAAACTCCAGCCGTGGTACATGCACTGGAAATTGTCGGCGTTACCAAAGTCGATATGGCACAAGCGAGAACCACGATGGGTACACACATTGTGGAAAAGTCGCACCTGCCGGTCGGTGCCGCGCACCATGATGAATGACAACGGGCCGATACGGTCGGTCTTGAAATCGCCCGGCTCCGGAAGCTCACTTTCGTGGCCGACGAATACCCAGCTGCGGCTATAGATGCGCTCCATCTCGGCCTCGAACACCAACGGATCGATATAGACATTGCGGTGTACCCGATCCGGCTTGATCAGAGCGCTGTAATCCAGGTGCGAGCGGGCGGGCAATTCGGTGGCTTTGTTCATGACATTCCCCTTGCGTCGAATGTGTGTGATCGATGTGGGCTCTGTTTTGGGCGCTGAATCAGTCGATCTTGTACAGGCGTTTTGCGTTTTCACCCAGAATTCGCTTCTTGGTCTGCGTGCTCAGGTCGTCGCGTGCCTGAAAATCCCGAAAATTCTCGATCACCTTGCCCGGTGCGATGTGCGGATAATCCGAGGCGTACAGCAGCTGTCCGTCGCCCAGCTGCTGTGCGGCGACCGGTAACAGGCGCTCGCCCAACTCGGCGTGAAAGTAAATGCGCCCGCCGGTGACGTGATCGATAGGGCGGCATTTCAGTTCGGGAACTTCGTAGGCCCACTGGTCGTAGGCTTCTTCCATACGTTCGAGAGTGAACAGGATCCAGGCGATGCCTGCCTCCATGAACGACACCCGTAACGTCGGGAAGCGATCGAAGGTGCCGCTGAACATCATGTGAGTCATCTGAATCATCTGACTGGTCGGGTGGCCCAGACAGCGCGCCATGATGGCCTTGTCCATCATGTCCAGCCGGCGGCCCGGGCCGCCGGCGTGGACCGCGATCATCATGTCCAGTTCCTGGGCTGTCTCGTAGATTGGCCAGTAAGCGGCGTCCCCCAGGGGCTTGGCCACGCCCGCCGAAATGAAGAATCCCACCATGCCAGGCATGGTGTCGGCGACCCGCCGCATTTCGGCAACGGCTGCCTGCGGATCGATGGTGGGGATCAGCGCCATGCCCTTGATGCGGGTGCTCGAATTCAGATATTTGTGGTTCAGCCAGGCGTTGTAGGCACGGCAAACGGCAATGGCCCAGTCCTTCTGTCGCACCTGGCCGATGGCCATGCCGAACGTTGGATACAGCACCGTACCGTCCAGCTGCATCGCGTCGAGCATCGCCAACCATTGTTGCTGCGCGCCTTCCTCGGCCCGCTCGGTGTTGGAGCCTTCGGCATAACCGCCCACCGCCGCCAGTATCGTGCGGTTCCAATCGTCCATCGCGGGGAAGAACTCGGTACGTCGTAGCGGCTCCATGCCCGCAAACGGCGGGTCGAGAAATTCGTAGATCTCGCCGTAGTTCTCGAAGATATGGCCGTCGGCGTCGTACATGAGACCTCGCCCTCGTCGGTAGCCGCGGCACAGACTGCAACCGCGACCTGCTGTTTATACCTGTCAAATGCCGCCAGGAAACCGATTTTGACCCCCTGCCGTGAGGAATGCGGTCATTCCGGGCTGCGTCGACGTGTTCGACAGCCAGATTAATACACCGCTGGTCCGGGGGGGCGCGCTGACGCCGTGCGACGGACCACCCGGCACCCGCCAGACCATGCCGCACAAACGCCCTGTCTGAGCTTGTTCATGGATACCCTCGGCGGGTAGCCACCGGCCTGTCGCAGGGAAGAACGGTATGCTCTGATCGTTCTTGTCCGGATCCCTGCGCTGCATGCGACGAAGCCTGGCTGGCGCTGGGCGGCGAGTTGGCGCCGGCCGGCCGATTCCGGGCTTTCGTGGTGTACCATCCGGCGCTTTTTTCCGGCGGCCTGTCCGCTCCGGAGGATGCATGAAGCAACCAGCAGACGACCACAGGGCGCCGCAGGTCGGCGTGATCATGGGTTCGCGCAGTGACTGGGACACCTTGCGCCACGCCAGCGATACGCTGACCGGGCTCGGGATCGCTCACGAGTGCAAGGTGGTGTCGGCCCACCGCACGCCGGATTTACTGTTCGAGTACGCCAGTGCCGCGGTTGGGCGCGGGCTCAAGGTGATCATCGCCGGCGCCGGTGGCGCGGCGCATTTGCCGGGCATGACGGCAGCCAAGACACGCTTGCCGGTGCTGGGTGTGCCGGTGCAGTCGAGGGCGCTGCAGGGCGTGGATTCGCTGTTGTCGATCGTGCAGATGCCGCGTGGCGTACCGGTCGGCACGTTGGCCATCGGCGAGGCCGGCGCGGTTAATGCCGGCTTGCTGGCGGCGGCCATTCTGGCGCTGGGCAATGCCGATCTTGCGGCGCGGCTGGACGAGTACCGCGCCAAGCAGACGGCCACAGTGCTGGCGGAGCGTCTGGAATCCTGATGCTGTTGCCGGGTTCGACGATTGGTGTGCTGGGCGGCGGCCAGCTCGGCCGCATGCTGGCCATGGAAGCGCGCCGCATGGGCTACGGCGTGCATGCCCTGGATCCGGATCCTGACTGCTGCGCGGCGCCGTTCGCGGAAATCATCACGGCGCCCCTGGACGACGTGGAGGCGGCCCGCTACCTCGCTGCGCATTGCGATGTGCTGACCATAGAGACCGAACACGTGCCGGCGGCGGTGCTGGCGCAGATCGAAACCCTGCGCCCGGTGTATCCGAACTCGGCTGCGCTCGCTACGGTGCAGGATCGCTTACGCCAGCGCGAATTCCTGAACCGACACCAGTTGCCGCAGACCGCTTACGCGGCGGTGGACGACCTGGCCTCGTTAAACCAGGCGCTGAGCGGTATTGGCCGGCCAGCGGTGCTCAAGACCCGCACCAGCGGCTACGACGGCAAGGGTCAGGTGCGCATCGGTGCCGGGGACGATGCAGCAGCGGCGTGGGCCGCCATCGCTGAAGCACCCGCGGTGCTCGAGGCCTGGGTGCAGTACGACAAGGAAATCTCGGTGATCCTGGCGCGCGGCCACGATGGCGACATGCGCTGCTACCCGCTGGCGCAGAACGAGCACCGGCAACACATTTTGCACGTCACGCGGGCCCCGGCGCGGGTAGCCCCGGCGGTAGCCCAGCGCGCGCAGGCCCTCGCCGTGGCCGTGGCCGAGGGGCTCGGTCACGTGGGCGTGATGGCGGTGGAGATGTTCGTGCTGGAAAGTGGCGAGTTACTGATCAACGAAGTGGCGCCGCGCACCCACAACTCCGGGCATTACACCTTTGGCGGCTGCGTGACTTCGCAGTTCGAGCAGCACCTGCGGGCCATCTGCGGCCTGCCGCTGGGCGACGCCGAGCCGCTGCGCCCGGCCCTGATGCTGAACCTGCTGGGCGATCTGTGGGCCAACGGCGCACCGCCGCTGGCGCGAATCCTGACTCACCCCGGTGCCCGGCTACACCTGTACGGCAAACAGCCGCGAGCCGGTCGCAAGCTCGGCCACGTGCTGTTGCTGGATGAGGATCTGGATGCCGCGCAGGCCTGGGTCGACGCTATCGTCGGCTGAGAGGCAGACCAAGCCAGTCGATCACAGATCGCTGAGCAAATCCCGCAGCGCTGGCAGCAGTGCCTGCATGGCCGCCTCGCCGGCCGCGATCGATTCCCCGGCACGGTTGAATTCCATCATCGCGATGTGTTGCAGGCGCGGTTGCAGCAGCAGGTCCGGTGGGTCGCCGGCCAGGCGGGCGCGCGTGATCTGGTCCTGCATGATGTTGACGGCGCCAAGAAGTACGTCGAAATAGCCTGGCTGCTGCCGGTCCTGGCGCAGCAGCTGGGCCAGCAGGTTGCTGGCGCCGTCACGCAGCAGGTTGGCCAGGCCGCGGGAGTCGTTGCTGCCGTTGTCGGCCTTGACCGGTACCGAACGCAGACGGTGGCGGCCGGCGATGCCGCCGTTGAGATTGACCGCCAGCACCACCTCCGCGCCCAGTGCCCGGCACAGGGACACCGGCACCGGGTTGACCAGGCCGCCATCGACCAGCCACTGGCTATCCAGGTTCAGTGGCGCCAGCAGGCCCGGCATGGCGATGGAGGCACGGATGGCGCGCGCCAGGTCGCCATCCTGCAGCCACACCTCGCGGCCGGAGCCAAGCTCGGTCGCCACCGCGCCATAGCGGATGGGCAGGGTCTGGATGTCGGCATGGCCGATCAGATCAGCCAGGGTTTTGGTGGCGCGCTCGCCCGCGATCAGGCCACCACCTGACGGGCGCAGATCCAGCTGGCCAATGACGTTGTGCCAGGACAGCTTGCGCGCCCAGGCCTCCAGCTCGGCCAGTTTGCCGGCGGCGAAGGCGGCCCCAATCACGGCGCCGATGGAGCTGCCGCAGACCGCGGACACTTCGATGCCGGCGCCGGTCAGGGCCTTGAGCACGCCGATGTGCGCCCAGCCGCGAGCGGCGCCACTGCCGAGTGCCAGGCCGATGCGTGCTGCGCTCACGGTTTGGTCTCCGGGATGAAGGGGTGTCGCGGCGGCGAGATACTGGCGCCAGCCGTGTCCGCCCTTTTCGGGCAGGTGATCATTGCCCGTCGTAGAGGTCGCGCCGGGCATGCGTGTAGGCTTGCTATGGTAAGCGGCGGCACGCAGAACAGGGGGTTGCGTTGGCTTTGAAGATTGCGCCGGCTGCCGATCTGGTCAGCCTGATCCAGCACTTGGATGATTTTGGCGACGCGCCTGCGCTGCGCTGGTTCGCGGCCACGGGCGAGCAGGCGCTGAGCTATGCGCAGCTGGCACAGCGCGTGGAGCATGCCGCGGCGGCCCTGCAGGAGACTGGCCTGCGGGCCGGCGAGCGGGTGCTGTTGCTGGCGGAAAGCGGACTTCCCTGGGCGCTGGCGGCGCTGGCGGTGCTGCGCGCCGGCGGCGTCTTGCTGCCGCTTGACGTACACAGCACGGACGAGGTGCTGCATCACGTGCTCGACGATGCCCGGGTGCGATGCGCAATTACCGACGTCGACACCGCGCCGCGCCTGCACGGTAGCGGGCTACCCGTTCTGCTGGCGCCTGATCTTGCGGCGGCGAAAGGGGTGACACGGACGCGAACGGTGGCGGTCGACCCGGCCAGCACGGCGGTGATGTTCTATACCTCCGGTACTACTGGTGCGCCCAAGGGCGTGCCGCTCAGCCACGCCAATCTGCTGTATCAGCTGCGCACGGTGGCCGGGCTGGATCTGGCGCGGATCGGCGACCGGGTGTTGCTGCCGCTGCCGATGCACCATGTGTATCCCTTGGTCATTGGCCTGTTGCTGCCGCTGTGCGCCGGCCTGGTTCTGCTGCTGCCCGGGGCGACCGGTGGGGCGCAGATCATGCACGCGCTACGCGAGGGACAAGCCAGCGTGCTGATCGGGGTGCCGCGCCTGTACCGGGCGCTGCTCGAAGGCATCGATGCCCGAATCGCCGGCTTGTCGCCGCCGCGCCGCCGCCTGCTGGGTGGTTTGCGTAGTCTGGCCCGGTTGGCGGCGCCGCGACTGGGCGCGGGTTTTGCCCGCCGTGTATTGACGCCTCTGCACCGGCAGCTCGCGCCGCAGCTGCGTCTGCTGGCGTGTGGCGGCGCGGCGCTGGAGGCAGAGCTTGACGACGCTCTGAGTGCCCTGGGCTGGCAGGTGGCGGTCGGCTATGGTCTGACCGAAACCTCGCCGCTGCTGACACTGCGTCTGCACGATGACGGTGGGTCAGGCACGGCCGGCCGGCCGGTGCCGGGCACCGAGCTTCGCCTGGGAGCGCGGCCACCGGGTGAGGATCAGGCGCAGGCCGGCGCCGGCGAAATAGAAGTGCGCGGCGGTGGCGTGTTCGCTGGCTATTTCGATCTGCCGCAAGCTAATGAGGACGCATTTACCCCGGATGGCTGGTTTCGCACCGGCGACCTGGGCCGTCTGGATAGCGACGGGTGCCTCGAAGTACTCGGCCGCGCCTCGACCCTGATCGTGACCGAGAGCGGCAAGAACATTCAGCCGGAGGAGGTGGAAGCGGTTTATCAGGCGCACCCGCTGATTGTCGAGGCGGCGGTGCTGCAAATTGACCGTCGTCTGGTAGCGCTTCTGGTCGCGCAGCCAGGTGTCGCCGCGGCAGCGGACGATGCCGGGACGGATTTGCGCCAGGCGCTGTCCGAGCAATCGCAGAGTTTGCCCAGCTATCAACGGGTGGTGGAGTTCGCCGTCACCGAACGCCCGCTGGAGCGCACGGCGCTGGGCAAGCTGCGCCGGCATCTGCTGGGCGAGCGTTATCGTGAGGCGCGCGCCGTCCAGCAGCGGCCAGGTGCCGGAGCGCGCCTGAGCGCCGCGGATGAGGCGCAGCTGGGCGATCCGCGGGCGCGGGCGGTGTGGGACTTCCTGCGCGAACGCTATGCCGACCGCCCGCTGACGCCGGACAGCCACGTGCAGCTTGACCTGGGGCTCGACTCGCTCGGTTGGCTGAACTTCGGCATGGACATCGCGTCCCGAAGCGGCGTGCAGCTGTCCGAGGAAGCCATCTCCCGCATAGCGACCGTGCGGGACTTGTTGCGCGAAGTCAGCGTTGCTGACTCGGCGTTGCCGCAGACCTTGCTCCAGCATCCGGAATCGGCGCTCGACCCCGCCCAGCGGCGCTGGTTGGTCGCGCCACCAGCCTGGACCTTGCCACTGCGCTGGCTGCTGCTGGGTTTTAACATGCTGTTGATGCGGGGTGTGTTCCGGCTGCGTGTGCTGGGCGCACAGAATTTGCCGGCGCGCGGGGCCTACCTGCTGGCGCCGAATCACAGCAGCTATCTCGACGCGCCAGCACTGGGGGCGGCACTGGGCCGACGCAGCTTGCAGCGGCTGTGCTGGGCCGGTTGGGCCGGGATCATGCTGGCCAGCCCGCCGATGCGGGCGGTGTCGCGCCTGGCGCGGGTGTTGCCAATGGATTCCGAGCGGCGGGCGCTGTCCAGCCTGGCCTTCGGCCTGGCGGCACTGAGGGCCGGTAATGCGCTGGTCTGGTTTCCGGAAGGCGCCCGTTCCAGAAGCGGTGCGCTTGAGCCGTTCCTGCCCGGCATCGGCCTGCTGCTGGAACATACCGACGTGCCGGTGTTGCCGGTGTACATAGAAGGCGCTTACCGGGCCTGGCCGATGGCCCGGCGCTGGCCACGCGCCAGGCAGATCACGGTACACATTGGCGCGCCGTTACTGGCAGCCGGGCTGCTGGCGGGGCCCGGCCCAGGCCAGCCGCACGAGCGCGCGGCGCGCGCCTTGCATCAGGCGGTGGCCGAACTCATTCACGCGCGCCGGGCCGATCCGCCGGCAAGGTGAGCAACAGGCCCAGACCGACCAGCCATAGCACCAGAATTACTGCCATGCCGATGCGTTGACTGCCGCTGCCAAAGGTCACCCAGCCGACCAGCATCGGTCCCAGAAACGCAGTGGCCTTACCCGACAACGAGAACAGGCCAAATACCTGCGCGCGTTGTTCGGGCGGCGCGACGCGCGCCAGTAAGGTACGACTGGCGGCCTGCGCGGGTCCGACGAAGATACCCAGGGCCAGTCCGGCGATCCAGAATCCCGTGCTGGACTGGGCCAGCAGGGTGCCGGCACCGGCCAGCAGCAATCCCACCAGGGCCAGCGCGATGGTGTTGCGGCTGCCCAGGCGATCATCGAGCGGGGCAAACACCACGGCACCCAGGCCGGCGGTGATGTTCAGGCCGATGCCAAACGCCAGTACCTGGGATTCGTCCATGGCAAAACTGCCGGCAGCGTAGACCCCGCCGAAGGCAAACAGCGTGGCCAGACCGTCGCTGTAGAGCATGCGGGCGATCAGAAAACGCAGCAGCGGACTGCGCCAGGTCAGGCCGCGCAAGGTGTGCCACAAGCTGCCAAGGCTCTTGCCCAGTTCGAGCCGGCGCCGCAGCTGTGGGCCAGGGAGGCGCGCCGTGAGCAGCGGCAGGGAAAACACCGCGAACCACACCGCCGCGAGCACGAAGGTGGCCCTCACGTGGCTGGCATCGCCGCGCGGCAACGGCCACCAGGCATCTTCGCTGACCAGCCCGAACAGGGCCAGCAACAAACAGCCCAGCCCGCCGGCATAGCCCAGACCCCAGCCCCAGCCCGACCAGCGCCCCAGCCGCTCGACCGGCGCCAACCGCGGCAGCAGCGAGTTGTAGAACACGCTTGCCAGTTCCATGCCGAGCGCCGCCGTGCCGACCAGCACCAGGGCTGTTATCAGGTAGGGCGAGTGCGGCGTAATCCACCACAGCGCGGCCGTCGGCAGCACGCACAGCGCGGTAGTGCCGATCAGCCAGGCGCGGATTCCACCGCCCTGGTCGGCAATGGCGCCAAGGATCGGCGACAACACCGCCACCAGCAGGCCGGACAAACCGATGGCCGTGCCCCACAGGGCGCTGCCGGTGATGGGATCAGGCGCCACCTGACGCGTGAAATACGCCGCGAAGATGAAGGTCTGGATGACGGTCGGAAAGGCACTGTTGGCGAAGTCGTACAGCGCCCAGCGGCGCAGCAGCCCCGGCGTCCCGGTGTCGGATTCGGTCATGCGCGGGTTCGGGCTGGGACGTGCAAGCGCCGTGGCACTGACGGCCGCCGACACGCGGCTACAATTGCCGCAGGTTGCCGGTGCGCCGAGGCGTGCCGATCAACGCCAGATTGCCGTTTCATCATCGGGAGTTACCTGTGAGCACATCCATAGTCGAGAAAACAATCCAGTCCGGCGCGCTGGCCAGTCATGTGCTGCTGGCGGGCGATCCCAAGGCACCACCGGCGATCCTGCTGCACGGCGCGGGTCCGGGTGCAACGGCGGCATCGAACTGGACCCGATGCATGCCGGACCTGGCCAAACACTACTACGTGATTGCGCCGGACCTGACCGGCTTTGGACAGACTGAACTGCCGGCCGAGCTGCCGCGGCACATTCTGGGCTGGATTGGCGCCCGCGTGGAACAGTTGCTGGGCCTGATGGACACCATGGGCCTGGAGCGTGCCCACGTGGTCGGCAACTCCATGGGTGGTGCCCTGACCCTGCACATGCTGGTGCAGGCGCGGGAGCGTTTCGACAAGGTGCTGCTGATGGGTGCCATCGGCGCGCCGCACCACTGGACCTACGAAATGCATCGCCTGCTGGCTTTCTACGACGATCCGCGCATCGCCCGCTACCGCGAGATGATGCACAGCTTCGTGCATGATCCGGCCGCCGTGCCGGAGCTGGAGAACATCGTCCAGACGCGTTTTGCCACCGCCACCGACCCCAAGATACGCGCGGTGCAGGAGAACATGTTCGCCGCCATGCGCGACGGCATGGACCAGCTGATCGTGCCGCAGATCGCGCTGTCGCGGCTGCCGCACGAGGTGTGCATCGTGCATGGCCGTCAGGACCGCATCGTGCCGCTGGAAACCAGCCTGTACTTCCTGCAGCATCTGAAAAACGCCGAGCTGCACGTGCTCGATCGCTGCGGTCACTGGGCACAGACCCAGCGCTGGGACGCCATGTACCCGTTGATCGTGAAGCACTTCGGTGGCTAGGCGCCGCGCCGCGTCGGCACTGACCCCCACCGCGATCGAGACCATCGTCGCCGAGCTGGAGCAGGCGGAGCGCACGCGCACGCCCCGGCGACAACTGCTGCGGGATTTTCCGCAGCTGACCATCGACGACAGCTACGCCATCCAGGTGGCGTGGATGGCGCACAAGATCGCTATTGGGCGGAGCATACGCGGCCGCAAGATTGGCCTGACCTCGCGTGCCATGCAGCAGGCCTTCGGCATCAGCGAGCCGGACTACGGCACGCTGCTGGATGACATGTTCTTTGCCGACGGCGAGGTCATTCCGGGTGATCGCTTCATCGTGCCGATGGTGGAGGTGGAACTGGCCTTCGTGCTCGGCCGGCCGCTGGCCGGTGGGGCGGTGTCGGTGACCGAAGTGCTCGACGCGACCGAGTACGTGCAGCCGGCAATCGAGATCATCGACGCCCGGACTCAGCGCGTGGATGCCGAAACCGGCCAGCGGCGGGGCGTGCTCGACACCATCGCCGACAACGCCGCCAGTGCCGGCGTGGTGCTGGCCGGCCGGCCGGTGCGCCCGCTCGACATCGATTTGCGTTGGGCCGGCGCGGTGCTGTACCGCAATGGCGTAGTCGAGGAGACCGGTCTGGCGGCCGGCGTGCTGGGCCATCCGGCGGCCGGTATTGCCTGGCTGGCGCGGCGCTTCGCCCGGCACGGCGTGGGGCTGGAAGCGGGGCAGGTGATTCTGGCCGGTTCGTTCACGCGTGCCGTGCCGGTGGCGCCAGGTGACGTGTTCCACGCCGACTACGGACGCCTGGGCAGTTTCGGCTTTTCCTTTTCGGCACAGGGCGAGGCGGCGTAGGCCAGGCCGGGACGGTGCCAGGTGGTGGCCGGGCTTTGTGCTCCAGGTTTCAGCGGTATTTGGGCGATAAGTTTGATTTTTCCCTGATCCGGGCAGCGGATTCATGGGGGATGATCCTCGAACACCCCAGGGCGGCGAGTTGCCATTGCTGGCGTAATTCCATACGCTTGCTGCTTCCCGGAAGTGGAAGCTTGCAGAATTGTTTTTGATTCTTTCTGGTCTTTATGGTCTTGATCTTTAGTCTTGCGGCTCGGGTCGCGCCCGGCATTTCAAGCACAAGCTACAGGATGATGACCAGACGCTGCTGCCAGGATTTCTGGCCCATCCTTCTGGTAGTGGGAATCCGAACCAGGAGAGGGCATGTGCGGCATCGCGGGTGAGATTCGTTTTGATGGCCTCAGGGCTGACCTGGCGGGCGTTGACCGGATGGCTGAGGTGCTGGCGCCGCGAGGCCCGGACGGACAGGGAAGTGTCGGCTACGGGCCGGTCGCCTTTGGTCACCGACGCCTGAAGATTATTGACATCAGCGCGCGGGCCCAGCAGCCGATGCTGGACAACGAGCTCGGGCTGCTGCTGGTGTTCAATGGCGCCATTTACAACTATCCCGAGTTGCGCGGCCAGCTACAGGAGCTTGGCTATCGGTTCTTTTCGTCCGGTGATACCGAGGTCATTCTCAAGGCGTACCACGCCTGGGGCGCGGATTGCGTAAAGCGCCTGCAGGGCATGTTCGCGTTCGCGATCTGGGAACGCGATAGCGGCGTGGTGTTTCTGGCGCGCGACCGGCTCGGCATCAAGCCGCTGTATTACAGCGAGCAGTCGAGCCTGTTCCGTTTTGCATCAACGTTGCCGGCCCTGCTGGCTGCCGGCGGTGTGGATACCGCCATCGATCCGGTGGCCTTGCACCATTACATGTCGTTTCACGCCGTGGTGCCGGCGCCACACACCATGCTGCAGGGCGTGCGCAAGTTGCCGCCGGCCACCACGCTGCGCATCGAGCCGGATGGGCGCATGCAGTCCAGTTGCTACTGGCGGCCGGTGTTCGAGCGCAGCGCCGCGGATGAGGGGCTGGCGATGGAGGCGTGGCGGGATCAGGTGTTCGACACGCTGAGCCTGGCGGTGCGTCGGCGCCTGGTGGCGGACGTGCCGGTCGGTGTGCTGCTGTCCGGCGGCCTGGACTCGAGCCTGATCGTCGGTTTGCTGGCCGAGGCCGGGCAGCAGGGGCTGCATACGTTCTCGATCGGCTTCGAGTCGGTGGGCGAGGAGAAAGGGGACGAGTTCGAGTACTCGGACCTCATCGCCCGCCATTACGGCACCCGGCACGAGCGCATTTTCATCGGTGCCGACCGCCTGTTGCCGGCCCTGCCAAACTGTGTTGCCGCCATGTCCGAGCCAATGGTCAGCCACGATGCGGTGGGCTTTTATCTACTCTCGCAGCAGGTATCGCAGCACGTGAAGGTGGTGCAAAGCGGGCAGGGTGCGGACGAGGTGTTTGGCGGCTATCACTGGTACCCGCCGTTGCTGGGCAGCCACAGCCCGCTGGATGATTACGCACGGCATTTCTTCGACCGCGGGCATGACGAGTACGCGCGCTGCGTGGAGCCGCACCTGGTGACCGAGGACTACAGCCGGGCCTTCGTCGCCGCGCATTTTGCTCAGCCGGGCGCGCAGACCGGTATCGACAAGGCGCTGCGCCTGGACACGACCGTGATGCTGGTGGACGATCCGGTCAAGCGTGTCGACAACATGACCATGGCCTGGGGCCTGGAGGCGCGGGTGCCGTTCCTCGACCACGAGCTGGTGGAGCTGGCGGCGCGGATTCCGGCTGAACACAAGATTCGCGACGGCGGCAAGTACGTGCTCAAGGAAGCGGCGCGCCGGCTGATACCGGCCGCTGTCATCGACCGGCCGAAGGGCTATTTCCCGGTGCCGGCGCTGAAGTTCATCCGCGGCGCTTACCTGGACTTCGTGCGCGATGTCCTGCTGCAGCCGCGGGCCCGCCAGCGGGGCCTGTTCAGGACCGGGTATGTGGATACCCTGCTGGCTGAGCCAGAGTCACACATCACGCCACTGCGGGGCTCGAAACTGTGGCAGATCACCCTGCTGGAGCTGTGGTTTCAGCAGCATGGCCTGTGAACCGGAACGGTGGTATCGGTGAGCAACCCGGATAAGCGCATCAAGCATCGCCTGGAGCGCGGTAACGCGCCGAGCCTGCGCAACTGGGACCCGGAGCTGGGTGACGCGCGCCAGCAGGCGCAGGCAACCCGCCAGAATGTCGCCATCGACTGTGGCTGGGGGCGGGTGATCTTCGGGCAGACGTTTCGCGATCCGATGGATGTTGCCCGGCTGCTCGACGACGAGGCGCCGGACCAGCGCGATATCGCCATCTACCTGCGCGAGCCGCACGTGGTGACCGCCAGTGCGCCCAGCAGCGTCTTTCTCGATCCGTCCCACACGTATAGGCTGCGCCTGCACGACTACCGGCCTGCCGCGCGCAAGGTGGCCGGGTTGATCGTGCGGCGCCTGAACAGTCGCGCCGATGCCCAGGCCGTGCATGATCTGTACTGCAAGCGCAGCATGCTGCCGCCGGACCCGGAATTCGTGTGGCTGCAACGCAAGTCGGCGACTTTGTGCTACCTGATTGCCGAGGAGGAGGCCAGCGGCAAGGTGGTCGGCGTGGTCATGGGGGTCGACCATGTGGAGGCGTTTGGCGATCCGGAAGACGGTGCCTCGCTGTGGGCGCTGGCGGTCGATCCGCAGGCCCTGCTACCCGGCATCGGTGAGGCGCTGACGCGCCAACTGGCGGAATTCTTCCAGGTGCGGGGGCGGGCTTTCATGGACCTGTCGGTGATTCACGACAACAACCAGGCGATCGGCCTGTACGACAAACTGGGCTTCCAGCGCGTCCCGGTGTTCTGCCTGAAGCACAAGAATCCCTACAACGAGCCGCTTTTTGTCGGCCCGCAGCCGGGCGCCTACGAGCAGCTGAACGTGTACGCCCGGATCATTGTTGACGAGGCGAGCCGGCGCGGCATTGCCGTCGATGTCATCGATGCGCCGGGCGGGTACTTTCAGCTTACCTACGGCGGGCGCAGCGTGGTGTGCCGCGAGTCGCTGAGCGAGCTGACCAGCGCCGTCGCCATGAGCTGCTGCGACGACAAGCTCGTCACCAACCGCTTTTTGCTGCGCGCGGGGCTGCGCGTGCCGCAGCAGCGGATGGCCGGTTCGTCGCGGGAGAACCGGTTGTTTCTGGAACAGCACCCGCGGCTGGTGGTCAAGCCGGCACGCGGTGAGCAGGGGCGGGGCATCACTGTCGATGTGCGCGACCTGACGGCGCTGAACCGTGCCATCCGCGTCGCCAAACGCCATTGCGACACGGTGCTGCTGGAGGAGCTGGTGCCCGGCGAGGACCTGCGTATCGTGGTGATCGATTTCGAGGTGGTGGCGGCGGCCATGCGCCGCCCGCCGCATGTCCTGGGGACCGGCTACACCCCGATCCGGGAGCTGATCGAGAAACAAAGCCGGCGTCGTCAGGCCGCCAGCGCCGGCGAGAGTCGCATCCCGATGGACGATGAAACAGCGCGTTGCGTGCGCCTGGCCGGTTATGTGCTGGACGACGTGCTGCCCAGCGGGGTCAGCCTGCAGGTACGCAAAACCGCCAACCTGCACACCGGCGGTACGCTGCATGACGTGACCGACGTGTTGCATCCCCAGCTGGTCGACGCGGCTGAGCAGGCCGCCCGGGCGCTGAATATTCCGGTCGTCGGGATGGATTTTCTGGTCACGGCACCGGACCAGCCCGGGCATGTGATCATCGAGGCCAACGAGCGCCCTGGGCTTGCCAACCACGAGCCGCAGCCGACCGCGCAGCGCTTTATCGATCTGCTGTTTCCCATAACCCGGCGGGCGCAGGCCGCGCCGGCCAGCTGACGGCGACCAGGCATGGACGTATTACCCATTGATCAGCGCTATGTGCTGGAAACCCTGCTGAAGTTGCTGCACACCCCCAGCCCGTCCGGATACACCGACCGGGTGGTGCATCTGGTGTGCGAGGAGCTCAAGAGCCTGGGTGTGCCGTTCGAGCTGACTCGCCTGGGCGCCATCCGGGCCACCTTGAAGGGTGTAGCGCCAGCACCGGCTCGGGCTGTGGTGAGCCATCTGGATACCCTGGGTGCGCAGGTCAAGGCGCTGAAGCCGAACGGCCGCATGGAGGTCGTGGCCGTCGGTCACTGGAATGCACGGTTCGCCGAAGGGGCGCGGGTCACGCTGTTCACCGATCACGGTTCCTACCGCGGCAGTCTGCTGCCGCTGAAGGCTTCCGGGCACACATTCGGTCCCGAAGTGGACGCTCAGCCGTCCGAGTGGAGCAACATCGAGCTGCGCCTGGACGAGTCGGTGACCGGGATCGCCGACCTGATGAAGCTGGGCATCTACGTCGGGGATTTCATCGCCATAGACCCCAACCCGGAACTGTCGGAAAACGGCTTCATCAACTCCCGCCATCTTGACGACAAGGCCGGTGTGGCGGTGGCCCTGGGCACGCTCAAGGCGCTGCTGGATGCCAATGCGAAGCTGCCCAGCGATGTCTATTTCCTGTTCACCATTCTCGAAGAGGTCGGCGTTGGTGCATCCGCCGTGCTGCCGCAAGAAGTTGCCGAGATGGTCGCCATCGACAACGGCACCACCGCACCGGGGCAAAACTCGGCCGAGCATGGCGCCACCATCGCCATGGCGGATTCCTCCGGACCGTTCGACTACCACCTGACCCGGCGCCTGCTGCTGTTGTGCAGGGAATTTGAAATTCCCCATCAA
This sequence comes from Immundisolibacter sp., assembly GCF_041601295.1. Lineage (NCBI taxonomy): Bacteria > Pseudomonadati > Pseudomonadota > Gammaproteobacteria > Immundisolibacterales > Immundisolibacteraceae > Immundisolibacter > Immundisolibacter sp. The sequence goes on along the minus strand of NZ_JBFIII010000046.1, from coordinate 5,680 downwards.
CGCGACGTTTTCCGCTTTTACCGCTCCGATATTGCCGCGGCCTTGCAGGCGGGTCACGACCTGCGCACGGCATTGGTGTGCTTCGGTATCGACGGCTCGCATGGCTGGGAGCGAATCCATTGGAATGCCCTGGAGTCGCTGATTTCCTTGCTGTGCGTGTACCTGCAAAGTGGCGCGTTGTTCCAGCGTGATCGGGACGTCATCGGCTCGCAGCAAGGATTTCCGACCCAGCCGCAGTAAGACAGGAGTAAGCCGGTATTGCTGCGCAGGCCACGCCTGCGTAATGGGCTAAACCGACCTTCGGCCGCCCTGGTTGCCGCCGCGGCGCCCAAGGCGGAGGGTCGATTGGCGGCGGCGTTTCATGCCCGGGGGCCACGGGCGGTGTGCTTCGAGCTTTGATTTTTCGAGCGGCCGCGGCCCCAGCGTGCCGCGCAGCCAACCGGACTTGCCTTGTCAACGAATAATGCTCCGGCGCAGGACGCCGGTTCGCCGCCGTTGCTGGCCATCGTCTGCCTGTCGCTTGCCGCCGGGGTCAGCGCGATGGCAATGCGCATCAACGATGCCTTGTTGCCACAGCTGGCGCAGATCTTCGGGGTGCCGCTGGCCACCACCGCGCAGGTGGTGAGTCTGTACGCCCTGTCCTACGGCGCGACGCAGGTGCTGTGGGGGCCGGTCGGCGATCGCTTTGGCAAGTACCGGGTTGTGGCCTGGGCGGTGCTGGCCTGTGCGCTGGCCTCCCTGGCGTGTGCGTTTGCCGGCGACTTCGAGCAGCTGCGCGCGGCGCGCGTGCTGGCCGGCATGCTGGCGGCGGCGATCATCCCGCTGTCGATTGCCTGGATCGGTGATGTGGTGCCTTACGAACGTCGTCAGCCGGTGCTGGCGCGTTTTCTGATCGGGCAAATCAGCGGGCTTACCGCGGGCGTGTGGCTGGGTGGCGTGGCCGCCGATCATCTGGGCTGGCGAATACCGTATGTCGTGCTGGCCGGGCTGTACGGCATCGTGGGCGTGCAGCTTTTTGTCGGGCTGCGGCGCCTGCCATTGAACTCCAGCGGGCGATCCGGCAGCGCCGTGGCAACCTCGCTCGCACGCACGCTGGGCGAGTTTCGCGAGGTGCTCGGCGGGCGCTGGGCGCAGATTCTGCTGCTGATCGTGTTCCTGGAAGGCACTTTCCTGTTCGGGCCACTGGCCTTCATGGCCGCGCATCTGCATCAGCGGCTTGGCGTGTCGCTGACTGTCGCCGGTTCGCTGCTGATGGTGTTCGGCGCCGGGGGGCTGGTGTACGCGCTGGGCGCGCGGCGGCTGGTGGCGGAGCTCGGTGAGGTGGGCTTGGCCCGGTCGGGCGCCATTTTTCTGTGTCTGGGCCTGGGTGCCATTGCCGTCGCGCCGTCGTGGATCTTCGGCGTGATCGGCAGCCTGCTGGCTGGACTCGGCTTCTACATGCTGCACAACACCCTGCAGGTGAATGCCACGCAAATGGCGCCCCGGGCACGGGGTGCGGCGGTATCGATTTTCGCGGCGAGCTTTTTCCTGGGCCAATCGGTCGGCGTGACGATGATTGGCTGGTTGTCCGCGGGCGTCGGCAGCGGGGTGGCGATCGGTCTTGCCGGTGGCGCGCTGTTGGTAATCGGACTCGGCCTTGGCCAGGTGCTCGCCCGGCGCAGGCGGCAGGGGCACGGCTGAAGGCGTCGCCTGGCGCCATGTCGGGTAGGGTACGGAGCGGCCCTGGAGGCGGAGCAGGGGATTCTCGCCGGCCCGCCCACGCCGCGTCCGCCGACGAGATCATGCGACGTATGCCAGGTCGGCTGCGGGCCGTTCGGCCGCCTGACAGCTTCAGATAATCTTTTTGCTCTTCAAGTCCGCAATGCGGGCCTCATCCATGCCCAGCTCGCCACGGTACACAGCGTCGTTATGCTGGCCCATATCTGGCGCTGGCCCCCGGACCCAGGCCGGGGTTTTCGAGAACTTGGGCACCACGCCATAGGTGCGCAGCTTGCCGTAGCGGGGATGGTCGATTTCGACCACGCTTTCGTGCTCCAGAAACTGCGGGTACTGCGCGACCTCGTCGTGATCCAGGACTGGCCCGACACTGACGCCTTCGGCCTGCAGCAGGCGCACCACGTGGTCACGGTCGTGCTTCGCCACCCAGTCCGCGGTGACCTGGTCGACGAAGTGGCGGTTCTGGGCCCGGCTGCGCATGCCGTTGCAGCGTTCGTCGTTGGCAAGTTCGTCCCGCCCGATGACCTTGCACACCCGCGGCCACAGCGAGTCCAGGATGGCGAACAGGTACACGTAGCCGCCATCGCGGCAGCGATAGCAGTTCATGGGCGCGCCCATGTCGATGCTATTGCCCATGCGCGGCCAGCGTCTGTCGGCGTTGTGAGCGGCCATGATGCGCTGGTCGCTGGCGTAGATGGCGGTGTCCGCCAGCGCCACGTCGATGTACTGGCCCTCGCCGGTTTTGTGGCGATGCAGCAGAGCCGCCATGGCACCTATCGCGCCCTGCCAGCCGGTGAGGTGATCGACCAGATTGGCCGTGGAAATCAGCGGATCGCCACCCTCTACGCCGTTCATGGACATCATGCCCGACACCGCCTGGGCCACTGTGTCCACGCCACGCATGCTGCTGAGTGGCCCCCATTGCCCGAAGCCGCTAATCGACACGTACACGATCGCCGGATTGACCTCGCGCACAGCGGCGTAACCCAGGCCAAGCTGGTCCATGGAGCCGGGGGTGAAGTTCTCGACCAGCACGTCGGCGTCACGTGCCAGGTCCCGAAAAATCGCCTGCCCTTCCGGCCTGCGGATATCCAGCGTTACCGCCCGCTTGCCGCGGTTCACCGACATATGCCAGCAGGCCGCATTGGGGTCACGGCCGGCGTCGAGGAACGGGTCCATCCAGCGCGTCATGTCGCCCAGGCCGGGCAGTTCGCAGCGCAGTACATCGGCGCCCAGATCGCAGAACACCGTGCCCACCACCGGCCCGGCCACGGCCTGGGTGACTTCCAGCACCCGGTAGCCGGCCAAGGGCCCACCGCTGTCCGGACGTGCTTCTTTGTAAAAGTCTTCCCTGGTCATGTATCTATGTCCTCTATACGACAGCTCTCCTCACGGCAGGGGCAAGCGGAACACCGCCCTGACGTTGTCGCGCAGGATTTTGCGGCTCTCCTGGAGCGTCAGGTCCAGCGTGTGTTTGGCCAGGATTTCCTGCGACCAGGGCCAGGTGGAGTCCGAATGCGGGTAGTCGTTGGCCCACAGCAGGTGATCCACGTTCAGCAGGTCCTTGACCTTGAAGGCGCTCCAGTCGTCCTGGAAGGTGACCCAGATGTTGTCCCGGATGTACTGGCTGGGCATTTTCGAGAAGCCCTCGATGTTGCCACCGGGGTTGTGAAAGCTCACCGCGTGGTCAATGCGGTACGAGAAGTGCGGCAGCCAGCCGGCGTCGCCCTCGGCGCAGATCATGCGCAGCTTCGGATGGCGTTCAAACACGCCGCCGAGCACGAACAGGCCGATCATGTCCTGCACCGTGCGCATGATCTTCAGGAATGCCGTCAGCGGGTGGCCGCGGCGGTTGTCGAGCGCGGCGGCAATCTCACCGCCGCGCGCGGTCAGGATGTGGAAGCAGATCGGCAGGTCCAGGTCCACCGCGCACTGCCACAGGGCGTCGTACTCGGGCTGGTCGTAATCGCCCTGCTGGGGGTTGCCCGGCATCATCATGCCAACGAAGCCCATGGCCTTGGCCCGCTCGAAGTCCCCGATGGCGGCGTCGACCGACGTGACGGCTGTCTGCGCCAGGCCGAACAAGCGCCCCGGCGCCGCGCCGCAAAAGGTCTGCAGCCAGCGGTTGTAGGCCTGAAAGCAGGCGTCCATGTAGGCGTAGTCCGGATGGCTGCACAGCACCATGCCCAGTGAGGCATAGATGATCTCGGCGTCCAGGCTGTCTCGCTCCTGCGCTTCGACCCGTGCTGTCGGATCCCAGCCGCCAGCCGGCAACTGATCGAAGGTGGCCTTGGCGATGAAATCCTGCTTCTCGAAATCCTTCAGCCCTGCGCTGGCCAGCAGCCCGACCGTGGTGGTGCGGGTCAGATCACGCACCCAGTAAGTGTCGTAGCCATCCGCGTGGCGCACCACGCGCGGCGCAACGTCGCGATATTTGGGTTCGATGAAGTCGACGTAACAGTTGGGCGGCTCGACGATGTGAGAATCCGCGGAAATGCACCGGAAATCCATGGCCGCTCCTCCTGTCTGTGTATTTATAGGACTGGCCGGGGCAGTGTAGCGCCGCTTTTGATCGTGCGAGACGGCGCAGTCGGGAGCCCGTGGCCCGGTTCGACCTACACGAGAATCGACCGCGCGCCGCGCCGCAACCGGACAAGACGTGGCTCACCGCGCTGCGCTTAAGGCGCCCTACGCGCGGTGCCTCGGGTACTGCACCCGGTCAGGATGCGCCAGAATGTCGGCCAGGAGGCCAGCCTCGATCGTAACCACTACCCTCGCGAAGGACACGCCATGAAGCTGCCCGAAAACACCTTCAAACAGGCGCTTGTCGAACGGCGTCGGCAGCTCGGTGCATTCCTGGCACTGGGTGATGCGCAAGCCGCGGAGCTGATGGCCAGCTCCGGTTTCGACTGGTTGCTGGTCGACTGCGAGCATGGGCTGAACGACTTGCCCTCGGTGCTGGCGCAGCTGCAGGCGGTGGCTGGCTATCCGGTGCAGGCGGTGCTGCGCCCGAGCGACCATGACACGGCGCGTATCAAGCAGTACCTGGATCTTGGGGTCCAAAACATTCTGGCGCCGATGGTGGATGGTGCCGCCCAGGCGCGGGCACTGGTGGCTGCCATGAGGTATCCACCACGCGGCATCCGTGGCGTTGGTGCCGGCATGGCGCGCGCGGCCCGCTGGGGCAACGTGGCGAACTACTACACGCAGGGCGAAAGCGAGCTATGCCTGACCGTGCAGATAGAGACGCTGGCCGGTCTCGAAAACCTCGACGCCATTGCCGCCGTGGATGGCGTGGATGGCGTGTTTCTGGGGCCGGCGGATCTGGCCGCGGCATTGGGGCACCTGGGAGAGCCCATGCATGCCGATGTTCGAGCGGCCATCGCGCGGGCCCTGCCGAGTATCCGTGCCGCCGGCAAGGCGGCCGGTGTGTACTGCGCCGACCCGGATATCGCGACCGCTTACGCTGCGCTGGGTGCGAGCTTTTTCCTGATCGCCGCCGATGCCATTTTGCTGCGCACGGCTGCGGCGGCGGCGCTGGGGCGGTTTGAGCGGTAGAGCGCGTGTCGGGTTTTTAAACGAGGTTTTGATCATGCTTGATGCTTACATCTATGGCGGGTTGCGCTCGCCCTTTGGCCGTCACGGCGGCGCGCTGGCGCCGCTGCGACCGGACGATCTGGCCGCGCAGGTCACGCGGGCGGTGTTGGCGGGATTCCCGCTGGCCGGTGTGCCGGTCGAGGACGTGTTGCTCGGTTGCACCTGCCAGGCCGGCGAGGACGCCCGAAACGTGGCCCGCCATGTGGCCCTGCTGTCGGGTCTGGGAGAAACCGTACCGGGGCAGACCATCAATCGGTTGTGCTCGTCCGGGCTGGCGGCGGTGCTGGATGCGGCGCGCGCCATCACCTGCGGCGAGGGCGAGCTGTACCTGGCCGGCGGCGTGGAGAGCATGAGTCGGGCGCCGTTC
>NZ_JBFIII010000045.1 GCF_041601295.1 Immundisolibacter sp. | reverse complement strand
GTGAAAATGCACGTCGAGTCCATCGCCGATATCCAGGAACTCCCCGACCACGTTGTGTTGGTATTCCATCGCCCACTCCTCCTGTAATTTTCAAGTATCCGACGCTAGCACAGCTGACAAGGTCGCGGGCCGGACTGACGGGGCGGCAAAGCGCATTGCTCTGTATTTCGGCGGACGCAAAGCACCCCACCATCCGCTAAACAGGACTATCCCCGTTGATGTCCCCTTGCTTGGTCCGGCCACCCCACGAGTAACCCGTTAAGCGCACTGCACAGAGCGCGGGGCGAATCGATCATGAGTTGGTGGTAGGCGCCGGGGATGGCGAACATGGGCCAACCACGCTGCTGCGCCAGGCTCTCGACGTAGCTCTTGACCGCTTGGGTAAAGATGGCGCTGTGGTCGCCGTAGATCACGGCCAGGGGCGTTTCGAGGGCCTCCAGCTCGCGCCATGGTTCGTGCATATGCATTTTTTTGAACAGCGCGTCGTCGAACTTCCAGGTCCAGCCGTCCTGCATCGGTGTCACTGAATGGTGGGCGATGTGTTGCAGCAGGTAGGGATGTTGGCAGGGCTGTGCTGGCAGCAGATAAAACCGCCCGACGGCAGCGGCGTAGTCCGGGCAAATGGTCTTGGGCCGATACGGCACCTTGCTCGGGTCGAACGGCGACGGCTGGTCCGGCGGGAACACCGCCGAGTCCAGCATGACGATGCCGCGCACGCGGCCTGCATGGCGTACGCCGAGCGTGAGCGCCACCGCCCCACCCAGGCTGTGACCGACCACGACCGTATCCGCAGTAAGCCCAGCATGCTCGATGATCGCGACCACGTCGTCACTGAACTGCGCGGTCGAATACGCCTCGCGGTGCTCGCTGTCACCCATGCCCGACAAGTGCGGCGCAACCACGTGGAAGCGATCGGCAAACCGCGGCGCCATGAAGTCCCACCAGTTGGCGTGCGCCATGGCGCCGTGGATCAGCACCAGCCCGGGCTGGCCGGGCGTGCCCCAGGAGCGGTAACGCAGCCGCGCCCCGTCGTGGACGACCTCGGCCTCGGTGACCGGCGCTTGCAGCGCCTCGGTAACCCAGGCTGGGGACATATCGGCCTGGGCGACAGGATCGGACTGATTGCTCATGTGTCTCCTCGGGAGCGTGTTTCCGTGACAGATAAGCCCGGACCTGTGGGGGAATGCCGCTCCAGGGTCTCGCTGAGCAGCATGGCCCGATCGTGCGCCATTTTCGGGTCATGCTCGACCAGTTCCCGGCACGCCGCCAATGCGTCCACAAAGACCGCGAAGCTATTGTCCGCACCGATCAACTCGACGATACCGGCTCGGCCCAGTTTGCCCTGCACCCGGGCATTGGCGCCCGACAGCATGACCCGCACGCCACGCTTGTGCAGGTCGCGAATCACTTCTTCCAGGGTCTGCAGGCCGGTGATGTCGATGAACGGCACCCAGCGCAGACGGATAACCAGCACCCGCGGGTCAGTATGCGTACCGGCCAACGCGCGCTCGAAGTTCTCGACCGCACCGAAAAAGAACGGCCCCTCGATGCTGTAGACCAACACGCCCGGCGGCAGACGAACCAACCCCAAATGCGCGAACTCCTGGCTGAGCTCTTGCTCGGTCGCCTCGCGCACTTCCACGCTGGTCGCCATGCGACGCAGGAAGTGCAGCGTGGCCAGGATGACACCGATATTGACCGCCACCACCAGGTCGGCGAACACGGTCAGGGTGAAGGTGACCAGCAGGATCGCCACATCGGCGCGCGGCGCGCGCTTGACCATCTTGGCGAAGTGCCGCACCTCGCTCATGTTCCAGGCCACGATGAACAGGATGGCCGCCAGCGCCGCCAGTGGTACGTTGACCGCCAGCGGGGCCAGGGCCAGAACCATCAACACCAGCGTCAGCACATGCACCATGCCCGCCAACGGGCTGGTGCCGCCATTACGGATATTGGTGGCAGTGCGGGCAATGGCGCCAGTCGCGGCGATACCGCCGAACAGCGGCGCGACAATGTTGGCGATGCCCTGGCCGATGAGTTCCTGGTTCGAGTTGTGGCGCGTGCCGGCCATGCCGTCCGCCACCACCGCCGACAGCAGCGACTCGATGGCGCCCAGCATGGCGATGGTGAAGGCCGGCCCGATCAGGGCGATAACGTCACTCGCCGTCGCTTGCGGCAGTTGCAGCGTCGGCAGGCTCTGCGGAATGCTGCCGAAGACGCTGCCGATGGTGCGCACGCCGTCGAACTGAAACACCGCTTGCAATACGGTCGCGACCACCAGCGCCACCAGCGGCCCCGGCACCCGCGCGAAGCCGCGTACCCTGGGCGCGCCAATCACCAATGCTAGCGACAGGGCCGCAAGGGCGGTGGTTGTCGGGTGCAGCTGCGGCAAGGCCTGCACCAGATGCCACAGTTTTTCGTGAAAGTGTTCGCCAGCCACCGCCGGCAAGCCGAAGAAATCCTTCCACTGACCGACCCAGATGATGACGCCGATGCCCGCGGTAAAGCCCAGGATCACCGGGTCCGGGATGAAGCGGATGATGGTGCCCAGGCGTGCCAGGCCCAGCAGCAGCAGGATCACGCCGGCCATCAGGGTGGCTATCTGCAGGCCGGCAATGCCGTACTTGGCCGTGATGCCCGACAGAATGACGATGAAGGCGCCGGTCGGCCCGGCAATCTGCAGCCGGCTGCCGCCGAGTGCCGAGACCAGAAAGCCCGCGATGATGGCGGTGTAGAGCCCCTGTTCTGGCTTGGCGCCGGACGCGATGGCAAAGGCCATGGCCAGTGGCAACGCCACAATGCCGACAATCACGCCGGACACGATGTTCGGCAGCCAGTGTTTGCGGCCGAACAGCCCGGCGCGGTGCGCTTCGACCAACGCGATCATAGTTATTGATCACCCTCGGGAAAGTGCTGTTGCGCGCGAACGCTCACCGCCCGGCCGTGGGTCCGATCAACAGTGCCGCCAGCACGCGCCGCCCCTCCATGCTCAGCACGTTATAGGTGCGGCAGGCGGCGTGGGTGTCCATGGTCTCGAAGCCGATGCCGCGGGTTTGGAACAGGTGCATTACCTGCGCCCCAGGGAAGCGCAAGCGCGGCCCGCTGCCGTACAGGACCACCTCGGGCGCATAGTCCAGCAGTGCCTCGAAGGCCGCCAGAGGCGGCGTGATGTCAACAACCGGCCACGCCACGGGAAGGTCATTGGGCCGCAGAATGGCTGGCGCGGTGAGCGTCTGTTCGGCCTCGGCCTCACCACGCGCCACCACCACGCTGCCTGCCGAATAGCCCTGCACACGGTAGGCGGCGCCTCGTTCGATGTGGATTTTCATTTAGAATTTAGCCCTGTCCGATCACGCATTCGACTGGCGCGATTATCGACCCGCACCGGCGCCGTGTGTGCGCACTGGCAGCCCTCCCGCCCCCAAAGCCCCCGGCCCGGACGTTCCATGAAGGACAGCTTCCCGCGCATCGAGCGCCTGCCGCCCTATGTATTCAACATCGTCAACGAGCTGAAAGCCCAGGCTCGTCAGCGCGGCGAGGACGTGGTCGATTTCGGCATGGGCAACCCGGACCAGCCGACGCCCCCGCATATTGTCGAGAAACTGATCGAGGCCGCCCGCCGCGACGACACGCATCGTTATTCGGTATCCAAGGGCATCCCACGCCTGCGCCGGGCCATCTGCACCTGGTACAAGCGCCGCTACGATGTTGACCTGAACCCGGACAGCGAAGCCATCGTCACCATCGGCTCCAAGGAAGGCCTGGCGCATCTGGCGCTGGCCACGGTTGGGCCGGGCGATGCCGTGCTGGTGCCAAACCCGACCTACCCCATTCACCCGTATGGTTTTGTCATTGCCGGTGCCGACATCCGTCACGTCCCGATGTTGCCGGGGCTGGATTTTTTCGCCGAGCTGGAGAACGCCATCCGCAACTGCTGGCCACGGCCGAAGTTCCTGGTGCTCAATTTCCCGAGCAACCCGACCACCGCCTGTGTCGATCTGGACTTCTTCGAGCGGGTCGTGGCAGTGGCGCGTGAGAACGAAATCTGGGTCGTCCACGACCTGGCCTATGCCGAGATTGCCTTCGACGGCTACCAGGCGCCTTCCATCCTGCAGGTACCGGGTGCCAAGGACGTCGCGGTGGAGGCCTACACGCTGTCCAAGACCTACAACATGCCCGGCTGGCGGGTCGGTTTCATGTGCGGCAACCCGACCCTGATTGGCGCCCTGGCACGCATCAAGTCCTACCTGGACTACGGCACCTTCACGCCCATTCAGGTCGCGGCCATTGCCGCGCTGGAGGGGCCCCAGGACTGCGTGCGCGAAATCGCCGCCATGTACCAGAGCCGGCGCGATGTGCTGTGCGAGGGCCTGAACGCGGCCGGCTGGGCAGTGGAAAAACCCAAGGCCACCATGTTCGTGTGGGCGCGCATTCCGGAGCCGTACCGGGTGCTCGGCTCGCTTGAGTTCAGCAAGCGCCTGTTGACCGATGCCCACGTGGCCGTGTCTCCAGGTATTGGTTTTGGCGAATACGGAGACGAGTACGTGCGCTTTGGTTTGATCGAGAACGAACATCGCACGCGTCAGGCAGTGCGTTCCATCCGCCGCATGCTGCGCGGCAACGAGGCCCAGACCGCACAGGCCGGCACATGAACGCGGTACGCATCGGCCTGCTGGGTCTGGGCACCGTCGGCGGCGGCACGCTGGAGCTGCTGGCCCGCAACGGCGACGAGATCGCCCGCCGCGCCGGGCGGCCACTGCTCGTCACCCATGCGGCGGTGAAAGACACCAGCCGCCCGCGTGGGCCACAGGCCGAACGCGTCCAATTACTCGACGACCCACTAAAGCTGGTCAACCACCCCGAGATCGACATCGTCGCCGAACTGATCGGCGGCATCGAACCTGCCCGCACGCTGGTGCTGGCAGCCATCAACGCCGGCAAGCATGTGGTCACCGCCAACAAGGCGCTGATTGCCCTGCACGGCAACGAGATTTTCGAGGCGGCTCGCCGGGCCGGCGTGGCGGTCAGCTTCGAGGCCGCCGTGGCCGGTGGTATCCCCATCATCAAGACCCTGCGCGAAGGCCTGGCCGGCAACCGCATCCAGGGCCTGGCTGGCATCATCAACGGCACGTCCAATTACATCCTGACGCAGATGCGCGACGCCGGGCTCGACTTCGCCACCGCGCTGGCCGACGCCCAGCGCCTGGGCTACGCCGAAGCCGACCCCAGCTTCGACATCGACGGCGTGGACGCGGCCCATAAATTGTCCATCCTGGCCGCCATCGCCTTTGGCATGCCGCTGTGCTTCGAGCATGTGCACGTGGAGGGCATCCGCGATCTTGCAGCCGTGGACGTGGATTACGCCGGACAGTTCGGCTATCGACTCAAGCTGCTGGGCATCGCCCGGCGCACGGGCAGCGGCGTGCAGCTGCGCGTGCACCCCACGCTGCTGCCGCAGCGCCACTTGCTGGCGCAGGTCGATGGCGTAATCAATTCGGTGCTGGTGGACAGCGACGCGCTCGGCCAGAGCCTTTACTACGGCGCCGGCGCCGGCGCCGGACCAACCGCCTCGGCGGTGGTGGCCGACCTGATCGATATTGCCCGGGCACTGACCATCGACCCCGAGCACCGGGTGCCGTACCTGGCCTTCCACCACGACCGGCTGGAGGCGCTGCCGATCCTGCCGATCGACGCGGTCGAGACGGCTTTTTACCTGCGCCTGACCGCGCTCGACCAGCCGGGTGTACTGGCCGATGTCACGCGCATCCTGGGCGATCAGCAAATCAGCATCGAGGCCATCCTGCAGAAGGAACCCCCGCCAGGCGAGAGCCACGTGGCGGTTATCCTGCTCACCCACAAGGTCCGCGAGCGCGCCATGCGCGAGGCCATCGCCCGCATCGAGGCGCTGCCCAGCATCGACGGGCGCGTGGTGAGCCTGCGCCTGGACCATCTGGAGCACTGAACCGATGAGCGCATACGAGGGTCTGATCGCCCGTTATCGGGACTGGCTGGACCTGCCGGTCGGCATCGAGCCGGTGACCCTGCTGGAAGGCAACACGCCGCTGATCCGCCTGCGCAACATCCCGCGCCGGCTGAACCTGGACGCCGACATCTACGTCAAATTCGAGGGCCTGAATCCGACCGGTTCGTTCAAGGATCGCGGCATGACGGCGGCGGTCTCGATGGCGGTAGCCGAGGGTAGCCGCGCCATCATCTGCGCCTCCACCGGCAACACCTCGGCCTCGGCGGCGGCCTACGCGGCGCGCGCCGGCATCGTGTCCTTCGTGCTGATTCCGGAAGGCAAGATCGCCCTTGGCAAGCTGGCGCAGGCCATCGTGCACGGCGCCGAAGTGCTGCAGATCGCCGGCAACTTCGACGACGGCATGGCGCTGGTCAAGGAACTGGCCGCCACCGCCCCGGTCACGCTGGTCAACTCGGTCAACCCTTACCGTTTGCAGGGTCAGAAAACCGCCGCCTTCGAGATCGTCGACACGCTCGGCCGGGCGCCGGACTACCACTGCCTGCCGGTCGGCAACGCCGGCAACATCAGCGCCTACTGGATGGGTTACGCGCAATACCACGCCGCCGGGCGCTGCGCGCTGCCGGTGATGGCCGGCTACCAGGCAGCCGGCGCGGCGCCGTTCGTGCAGGGCCACCCCATCGACCAGCCGGAAACCATCGCCACCGCCATCCGCATAGGCCACCCGCAGTCCTGGGACAAGGCCATCGCCGCCCAGCAGGGTTCCGGCGGCTGGTTTGCGGCACTTACCGATGACGAAATCCTGGCCGCCCAGAAACTGCTGGCAATGGAAGAAGGCGTGTTCTGCGAACCGGCCTCGGCCGCCTCCATCGGTGGCGCCCTGCGCGACCTGCAATCCGGCCGCATCCCGGCCGGCAAGACGCTGGTCTGCACCCTCACCGGCAACGGCCTGAAGGATCCGGACATCGCAATTCGCAGCGCGCCAGACCTGAAGCCCGTCAAAGCGGATCGCGCCACGCTGGAAGCCGCCATCCTGCGCCGGCTGGAGCGCGGTCGGTAGGTAGTCCAACGCCGACGATGCCCGTCGGCCACCCAATGCTTGTCTTCCTGAACGAGCGTTCGGTACCATCCGGCGGTCCGTTGGCCACATCAGGGAGCGATCATGGCCATTGCAATTGAAGGCACCGGTACGCGGCGCAGCATCCTGGCCCGCGTCAGCACCTGGCCGCTGATCGGCTTCATGCTGTTGCCGGTGCTGGCCTGGGCACTGGGCGGCGGCAACGGGTACTGGATCAGCGCCGTGGCGTGGATGGCGGTGCTGCCAGTGCTGGACAACCTGATCGGACCGGACCGGATAAACGCCGCGGTTGCTTACGAGCCAGAGTTAGAAAAACGCCTGCGTTACCGCTTCATGCTGTGGCTGTGCGTGCCCGTGCAGTGGGGCGTGGCGCTGTTTGGCCTGTACGTGCTCAGTCACGAACCGCTGACCACCAGCGCCATGATCGGGCTGATTCTTAGCCTGTCGGTTTCGGTGGGCATCGGTGTGGTGGTGGCGCACGAGCTGTGCCACCACGCGCAAAAGTTCGACCGCTTCATGGGCGTGCTGCTGTTCACGCCCACCAACATGGCGGACTTTCACCTGTACCACAACATCGGCCACCACAACCTGGTGGCCACGCCGGACGATCCGGCCTCGGCACGCTACAACGAGCCGGTATACCCGTTCGTGCTGCGCTGCATCGTGGACAAGACGCGCCTGGCCTGGCGCATCGGCCGCGACAGCATGGCCGTGCGCGGTTTGCCGGTGTGGCACTGGCGCAACCAGGCGCTGTGGCTGTTTGCCGCACCGCTTCTATGGCTGGCCGCCACGCTGGCGCTGTTCGGCTGGGTGGCACTGCCGGTGTTCCTGGGCTGCTGGCTGTTCCCACGCCTGTTTCTGGCCTTTGTGGACTACCTGGAGCATTACGGTCTGGGCCGTCGCCGCCTGACCGATGGCAGCTACGAGCCGGTGCGTGCCGAACATGCCTGGGACGACAGCTACGTCGTCAGCAGCATGATCTCGTGCCAGATCACGCGCCATTCCGACCACCACGCCAAGACCAGCCGGCCGTATCAGATTCTGCGCGTTCGCGACGAGGCCCCGCGCCTGCCCTACGGCTACATGACGATGATCTGGGTGGTGATGGTGCCGCCGCTGTGGCGGCGGCTGATGAACCCGATCGTGGAGGCCTTCTACGCCAGCGCCAATATCGCGCCGCACGGCAAGCCGCAGGATCTTCCGGAACGCTTTCGCGCCCGCGCCGTGTATTGATCAACCGGCGCCGTGGCGCGACCGGTCAGGATTCGTTTGTGCTCTCGCGTACCTGCGACAGACCCCGGAGCCGGGGAGGCCCCGGTCGGCAGGGTAATCAGTGAGACGTGTCGCCAGCCAGCGCCAGCCAGGTGGACACCACCGTGTCGGGGTTCAGCGACACGCTGTCGATGCCCTGCTCGACCAGCCACTGGGCCAGGTCCGGGTGATCCGACGGCCCCTGACCGCAGATGCCAACATACTTGCCGGCGCGCAGGCAGGCCTCAATGGCGAGCTTCATTAGCGCCTTCACCGCACCGTCGCGTTCGTCGAACTCTCCCGCCACCAGCCCGGAGTCCCGATCCAGCCCCAGCGTCAACTGGGTGAGGTCGTTGGAACCGATGGAAAAGCCGTCGAAATATTCCAGGAACTGATCGGCCAGAATGGCATTCGACGGCAGCTCGCACATCATGATCAGTCGCAGGCCGTTCTCGCCGCGCTTCAGACCCTGCTCGGCCAGCAGTTCGGTGACCTGGCGGGCCTCGGTCAAGGTGCGCACGAACGGGATCATGATCTCCACGTTGGTCAGGCCCATGTCGTTACGGACCTTCTTCAGCGCCTGACACTCCAGCGCAAAACAGTCGCGGAAGCTCTCGGCGATGTAGCGCGAGGCGCCGCGAAAACCCAGCATCGGGTTTTCCTCATGCGGCTCGTACAGGTCGCCGCCGAGCAGGTTCGCGTACTCGTTGCTCTTGAAATCGGACATGCGCACGATGACTTTCTTGGGCCAGAACGCGGCGCCCAGCGTGGCGATGCCCTCGACCAGTTTTTCGACGAAGAACGTCTGCGGGTCCGCGTAACCGGCAATGATCTCGTCGATGGTGCTGCGCAGGTCGGCGCCGAGCGTCGCGTAATTGATCAGCGCCTTGGGGTGCACGCCGATGCCGCGGTTGATGAGGAACTCCAGACGCGCCAGGCCAACGCCGGCATTGGGCAGACTGGCAAAGTCGAAGGCACGATCCGGGTTGCCGATATTCATCATGATCTTGGTCGGCGGCTCGGGCATACCATCCAGGCGCACTTCGCTGACCTCGTTCTTGAGCGCTCCTTCGTAGATGAAGCCGGTATCGCCTTCGGCGCAGGACACCGTCACCGCCTCACCGGTTTTCAGGTGATCAGTCGCATCACCGCAGCCCACCACCGCCGGAATACCCAGCTCGCGCGCGATGATGGCGGCATGGCAGGTACGCCCGCCGCGGTTGGTGACGATCGCGGACGCCCGCTTCATGACCGGCTCCCAGTCCGGATCGGTCATGTCGGCCACCAGCACTTCGCCCGGCTGCAACTCGCCCATGCGCGCCGGGCTGTCGATCACGCGCACGTTGCCGACGCCGATACCCTGCCCGACGCTACGACCAGTGACCAGTACCTTCGATTTTTCCTTCAGCTGATAGCGGCGCAGTACCTGCGAATCGCCGCGCGCCTTCACCGTTTCCGGGCGTGCCTGCAGGATATAGAGTTGACCGTCCTGACCGTCGCGGCCCCACTCGATGTCCATCGGCCGGCCGTAGTGGTCCTCGATGATCAGCGCCTGGCGGGCCAGCGCCTCGACCTCGGCATCGCTCAGGCAGAAGCGCCGCTGCTCGGTTTGCGGCACGTCCACGGTGACGGTCGAGCGACCGGCCGAGACCGCGTCGGTATAGATCATCTTGATCATCTTGCTGCCGCGGTGACGCGAGATCACCGCCGGCCGACCGGCGCGCAGCGTCGGCTTGTGCACATAGAACTCATCCGGGTTGACGGTGCCCTGCACAACTGTCTCGCCAAGCCCGTAGGAAGCAGTCACGAACACCGCATCGCGGAAGCCGGTCTCGGTGTCCAGGGTGAACATCACGCCGCTGGCCCCGATATCGCTTCGCACCATGCGCTGGATGCCGGCCGACAGTGCCACGTGCTCATGCGCAAAGCCCTGGTGCACGCGATAGGAAATGGCGCGGTCATTGAACAGGGACGCGAACACATGACGCACGGCGTGCAACACGTGGTCCGCACCGCGGATATTCAGATAGGTCTCCTGCTGGCCGGCGAACGACGCGTCCGGCAAGTCTTCCGCGGTCGCCGACGAACGCACCGCGACTGACACATCGGTCAGCTCACCGCACAAACGACCGTAGGCCTCGACGAGGCCCTGTTCGAGCCCATCGGGAAACGGCTGTTCCAGAATCCAGCCGCGAATTTTCTTACCCGCTTTCACCAACGCCGCGACATCCTCCACATCGAGCGCCGCCAACTCTGCCTTGATGCGCCCTGCCAATCCGGCGTTGGCCAGAAAATCCCGGTACGCCTGCGCGGTGGTGGCAAAGCCCCCTGGCACCCGCACCCCCAGCGGCGCGAGGTGGCTGATCATCTCGCCCAGGGAGGCGTTCTTGCCGCCGACCAGTTCGACATCCTGCATGCCTAATGTCTCGAACCAACGCAGATATTCGGCCATGCGGCGCTCCGGGTGTGATGAAAAAGTCGATGTCTCGAATCGGGCCGTTGCCCCGGCGAGCGTCACCTCACCGTGGGGTGAAACCCGAACTGGGGTCGTGTATTTTGCCAGACCCGACCGGACCACCGTATTTGCAGGCACTGCTGTTTTCGTACGATACAGCTTGGCGTTGCCAGGAATGCGGCTGACAGCGCCCGTGCTGCGCAGGGCTTGATTCCGGTCATTCACGACCTTTGCTTTTTTTTTGAGCGAGCTTGATAATCTGCGCTGGACTATCCTTGTCTTGTGCGGGCCTTCGCCGCAATCGTGGTTTTATTCACTTGGTTTTATTCACTTCGCTTTTTAGGGGCATGTTATGCAGAACAAACTGATCATCGGCAAACTCGCAGCGGTCGCGCTATTTGCCGCCCTCTCCGCTGGTTGCGCCACCAAAGGCTACGTGAACGAGCAGGTTGCTCAAGCGAAGTCGGCCGCCGACGCTGCCCAGGCCACCGCCAATCAGGCTGCGGCCAAGGCCAACACGGCCGGCCAGCAGGCCAGCGAGGCCCTGGCTGCGGCACAGGCTGCCCAGCAGTGCTGTGTCGACACCAACGAGAAGATCGACCGCATGTTCAAGCAGTCGATGCTCAAGTAAGCACCGCTCGCTTAGTCTTTATACAAAAAGGCGGAGTCAGCTCAGGCTGGCTCCGCCTTTTTTTGTCTGGCCTTTGCGGCCACCGGCGTGCGGTGGGCCTGAATCCGTCAGCGTTGGGCGATAAGCGCCGCTTCACCCTCGCGCCGCGCGTCGAGAAGTTTTACCTCATCCGGCTGGGTAATGGGCACCGGCATGCCGGTCGGCCTCTTCAGCTCGCGTCGTACCATCACCCAGTCCACGCTGGCGGTGGACACGCCCTTGTCGGCGAGCAGCTGCGCGATCTCGCCCAGCGCCCCTTCCTTGCGGCCCTTCTCTTCCACCAACGGCCGGTGTACTTCAAGATAAGTGATGCCGAACGCCTGCCCGATCTTGTAGGGTTGGCTGACGAAGGTCACTTTCAAGCCGGGGGCGACCTGCTCGAAGAAACTGGCAATGTGTTCCGGATACAGACGCAGGCAGCCATGCGTGACCCGCATGCCGATACCGTATGGCCTGTTTGTGCCATGGATGAGGTAGCCGGGAATACCCAGACGCAAGGCAAACTGCCCGAGTGGATTATCAGGCCCGGCCGGCACCACGCGCGGCAGGATATCGCCCTTCGCAGCGTGCTCAATGCGTATCGATTCCGGCGGCGTCCAGCTCGGATTGGGCACTTTCTGAGTGATCTTGGTCACCCCCAGTGGGGTTCGCCAATCAAAGCGGCCGATGCTGATCGGATACGTCACGACCTGACGCAAATCACCCTTGGCCGGTAGGTAGTAATACAGCCGCATCTCCGGCAGATTGATAACGACTCCGTCCCGCGGCGTTTTGGGCAGGATATGCTGGGTCGGCAGAATGACTTCCCGCCCTTCGCCCGGCATCCACGAATCGACGCCGCGGTTGGCAAGCTTGATTTCGGTATAGCCCAGGCCACCGCGACGCGCGATGTCGAGCAGGGTATCCTCGTAGCGCGCCGTGACCACCTGTACCTGGCCAATCAAATCGACGTCGGCCGGCGGCAGCGGCCGGGTTTCGGCCGCCACCCCGAACGCGCTCATGGCCAGCACAAGCAGGCCACAACGAAGCCACGGTCGCAATTGGCGGTCCTGGCGATCCACGGGCGACACTCTCCAGATCTCGGGGTAAATAGCCGCGAAGTGTAGCAAAACCGGCTTCAGGCCTTCGCGATTGTGGCTGCTAATCCGGCGGCCATCGACCATATCGACCGCCAGGCAAGCGGTCTTAAGGAGGCGCTGAAGTATTCAGTGTTTCCCGCGGCGCAAGGATGCGCTGCCAAAATCTGCGGCTGTAAGCCACGGATTTTGCGGGCCATCGGAAAACCACGCTTTTCCGATGGCGGGCGCTGAGAAATCCAGCATGGATTTATTCAGCGCTTCCTTAAGCGAGACCGCCCGCGCGAAGGTCACCCAGAAATATGTCGTCCTGCCAGGCCGGTCGCGCCCGCAGCCTGGCCAGCCAATGCCGCAGTTCCGGGAAAGGCACGAAATCCACCCCCAGCGGCAGGAGTGCCGGCACGCCTGCGCCGAGTGCAATATCGGCAATGGAATAAGACTCGCCCACCCAGTCCCGCCCGGCCATTTGCTGCTCCAGCAAACCGAGCAGGAAATCAACCCGCGTCGCGGCGGACGTGTCCTCGCCGCCACCGATGCGTGCCATATAGAGCGCCATCAACGCCGGAATCAGAGTGCTGCCTTCCCAGGCGAGCCATTGCAACACCCGCGCCCGTTGCCTGGTTTCTATCGGCAGCAGCGGCGTCGGGCCGCGGCTTTCGCACAGATACTGCAGGATGGCGGCCGATTCCCACAGAATGAAACCGTCGTCGTCCAGGATGGGCGTCAGGCCGTTCGGATTCAGGCGCCGCAGGGGCGCGTCCGCCGGGCGCAGCTGCGTTGCCGGGTCAAGGTCGACCAGCTCGAACTCAAGGTCCAGCTCGCGCAGGAGTACCGCCACCTTGAGCGCGTTGTGCGAGCCCGGATGATCGCCCCGCGGCAGGATGTGGTACAGGCGCGGCACGCTCAGAACACCCGCTGCCAGGGATAAATCGTCTCGACCGCGAAAAAGCCGTGTTTCGCCAGCGGATCGGCGTCGTGCAGGGCGCGCGCCTGTGCATCGGACTCGGCTTCGAAGATGTTGATCGCGTTCACGAAACCAGTGCAGGGCCCGCCGCTGACCAGCTTGCCGCTCCCGCGCAACTCAGTCAGGTGGGCAAGATGTGCCGCGAGTACGCTGGCCAAACCCGGCGCCACGCCCTGTGCCTCGATGTCAGCCTGACCAGGTACACGCTGGTGATGGATCGCCTCGTCGATGTAGGCGAAAGCGTCCGCTGGCAGCTCGCTGCGCAGGCGCGCCACCGCAGCGTCGTCAAAACGGGAAATGACCACGTACAACATCGTCTTCTCCTCCGGTGGATGGTTGTTCTAATCCCGGCCGGCTGGCCGGTGCTGCCCATCCGTGGGCAGCGCGTCGATGCTGCGCCCACAAGCGGGCGATCGGCAAGTCTCAGGTGCGCGCGATGCGCTCCAGCCCGCCCAGATACGGGCGCAGTACTGTCGGTAGGCTGATGGAGCCGTCTGCCTGCTGACCGTTTTCCAGCACCGCGACCAGCGTGCGCCCAACCGCCAGGCCGGAGCCATTGAGCGTGTGCAGCAGCTCCGGCTTGCCGGTGGCCGGATTGCGCCAGCGGGCTTTGAGGCGCCGGGCCTGGAAGTCGCCAAAATTGCTACAGGAGGAGATTTCCCGGTAGCGCCCCTGCCCCGGCAGCCAGACTTCCAGGTCATAGGTCTTGGCCGATGCAAAGCCGAGGTCGCCGGTGCACAGCGCCATCACGCGATACGGCAGGCCAAGCGCCTGCAACACAGCCTCGGCATCAGCGGTGAGTTCCTCGTGCGCCTGCAAGGCCATCTCGGGCGACACCATGCGTACCAGCTCAACCTTCTCGAACTGATGCTGGCGGATCAGGCCGCGGGTGTCCTTGCCGTAACTGCCGGCCTCGCTGCGAAAACAGGGCGTATGGGCCACCAGCTTCAGCGGCAACTCGGCCGCCTCGACGATGCTGTCGCGCACGATGTTGGTGACCGGTACCTCGGCGGT
The DNA here is from genome assembly GCF_041601295.1 of Immundisolibacter sp. Lineage (NCBI taxonomy): Bacteria > Pseudomonadati > Pseudomonadota > Gammaproteobacteria > Immundisolibacterales > Immundisolibacteraceae > Immundisolibacter > Immundisolibacter sp. The sequence goes on along the minus strand of NZ_JBFIII010000045.1, from coordinate 8,850 downwards.
GGGGATCAGGTAGTAGCCGCCGCCGACGGCAAACAGGTCCTCCTCGAACTTCGGCAACTGGCCGGTACCCAACAGGCTGTCCGCGTTCACCAGATACGGCACGTACACCTCGGTGTAACCGTGCTGGCGGGTGTGCAGGTCCAGCATGAACTGCGTCAGCGCCCGCTGCAGCGCCGCCAGCGGCCCACGCAACAGGCTGAAGCGGGCCCCCGCGATCTTGCTGGCGGTCTCGAAGTCCAGCCCGCCCAGCGCTTCGCCCAGATCCACATGATCGCGCGGCGCGAAGTCAAACACCGGCGGGGTGCCCCAGCGGCGGACCTCGACGTTGTCATCCTCGCTGCGCCCGGCCGGCACGGACTCGTGCGGCAGGTTGGGGATTTCCAGGCAATAGGCTTCGAGCTCGTCCTGGACGGCCTTCAGGCCCGCTTCGAGCTGCGCCAGGCGCTCGCCGACACCGCCCATCTGCGCCAGCAGCGGAGCGGCATCCTCGCCACGCCGTTTGGCTTCGCCGACGGCCTTGGACACGCGGTTGCGCTCGGCCTGCAACTGCTCGGTTTCGGTCTGAGCTGCCTTGCGGCGGGTTTCGAGCTCCATCAACCGTGGCAAATCGAGCACAAAGCCGCGCGCGGTGAGACGCGCCGCCACCGCCTCCGGTTCGCGACGCAACAACTGCGGGTCGAGCACCGGTCAGTCCTTAAGGGCTTCGATAATCATCTGCGCCGCCTGCATGGTCATGCGGTTCAGCGCTTCGTGGGTGGCGGCGCCGATATGTGGGCACAGCACGACGTTGTCCATCTCCAGCAACGCCGGATCGGCGGGCGGCTCGGTCTGGTACACGTCAAGGCCAGCGCCGGCAATCTGCCCGGCACGCAGGGCGGCGATCAGCGCCGGTTCGTCCACCACCTCGCCGCGCGCGGTGTTGATCAGGATGGCGGTCGATTTCATGCGCCGAAACTGATCGGTGCTGAACAGGTTGCGGGTCGAGTCCAGCAGCGGTACGTGCACGGTGATGTAGTCGGCCGTGTCGATGATGTCGTCGACGGTCTCCACCTTGCGCACGCCGTGCTCGACCATAGCCGCGGCGTCGATGAACGGGTCGTAGCCAACAGGCTGCATGTCGAAGGCCAGCGCGCGCCTGGCGACCAGCTTGCCGATGTTGCCGAAGCCGACGATGCCCAGCGTCTTGTCCGCCAGCTCCACGCCGGTGAAGCGGTCCCGGTCCCAGCCCTCGCGGCTGCGCACGTAGCGGTCGGCCGCGGCCAGCTTGCGCGACACGGCCAGCATCAGCCCGAACACCAGCTCGGCCACCGACACCACGTTGGCCTGCGGCGTGTTGCGCACCGGCAAGCCCTTTTCCTTGGCGTAGGCCAGGTCCACCTTGTCCAGACCGCTGCCGGCGCGGGCGACGATTTTCAGCTTGCCGGCGTTGTCGATGACCTGCCTGGAGACCCGCGTGTAGGTCTTTATCATCAGGCCGTCGTAGTCGCCGATGATGCGCGCCAGCTCGGCCTCGTCGGTGCGCTCGCGCACGTCGACATCGAAGTGCTCGCGCAGCAGGTCGATGCCGGACTGCTCCAGGGTTTCCGCGACCAGGACGCGCTTTTTGCTGCTCATGTTCGATCAGGCCAGGTAGTGGTCCAGCACCTTGATGATGCGATACGCCGCGGTCACCGTCGGCACCGGGATGCCGAGCTCGCGGCCCTTGTCGACGAAGGGTTTGACGATGTAATCGACCTCGGTTTTCTTGCCGCGCACCACGTCCTCGTGCATGGAGGTGCGCCCCACATAGCCTTGCTTTTTCATGCGTTCGCCAAAGCCCAGAATCAGCTGTACCGCCTCCTCGTCGGTCTTGCACTCGTACACGTCCTTCAGGCGCGACAGGGGCGCATAGAAGTTTTGTGGGCTGTAACCGAGCTTGGTGTATACAGCCAGCAGCTCGCGGGAGATGGCAACGTAGTGCTCGGCACCCTCGCGCAGGGCCATGCCATGCACAAAGCTAAGATCGTTATTGCCAGCGAGCGTGCTCACCGACCACGCCGAGGCGTTGCAGATTTGTGCCAGTTTTTCCCATAGCACCTGCGCAATACAGTCGACCGCCTTGGCGCCCAGGCCGGCGGTGTTGAAGGCGTCGGCCAGCGCCTGCGCGCGTGGGCTGATGGTGCCATCCAATTCGCCAAAGTAAGCCGTGGTCGGCACGGTGACGTGGTTCTTGACGAAGCCTGGCGCTTCCAGCGAGCCACCTTCGATGGCGGAGGCCCCCATCACACGCGCCGCGTCGCCCATCCAGTCCGCCAGCACCTGTTCCTTGACAATCGTGTTCTGTACCGAGCAAACAGTGCGCACTCGATCCCGCAGGCAATCGGCCGAGGCCAGCGCCGTGTCGCTGTCCTTGGCCTTGGTGGCAAGGATCAGGTAATCGAACTCACCCTCCGCGTCGGCCGGGTTGCTGATCGCCGTGAGGTTCTCGCGAATGTGGTGCTCGCCGCGCACGCCCTCGATACGCAGGCCATCACGGGTAATGGCATCGGCATGGGCCGGGCGGGCAATCAGCGTCGTCTCGACGCCGGTTTGCGCCAAATAGCCACCGATGACCGAACCCAGGCCACCGGCGCCAAGAATGCAGACACGCATGTTCATACTCCAAAGTGTATTGAAGCCGGTACGGCCCCGCCGTCCGGCGAAGAATTCAATCGCGGGCCCTGGCCCTCACAAGTTGTAACCACGCTCCTCGTGCAGGCCGATGTCCAGCCCCCCGGTCTCGATCTCGGCATCCACACGCAAGCCGATGACCTTATCGATCAGCTTCAGCAGCAGATAACTCAGGGCGCCGCTCCACAGCGCCGTTGTCGCCACGCCGATCAACTGCACTTGCAGTTGCTGTCCCATGCCACCGGCATTAAAGCCAACACCGCCCAGCCCCGCGGCGGCGAAAACACCGACCAGCACCGTACCGGCCGCGCCGCCGACCGCATGTACCGGAAACACATCCAGGCTGTCGTCTATCTTCAGAACGCGCTTCACATACTGGGTGGCGGCAAAGCAAACGCCACCCGCCACTACGCCGATGGCCAGTGCCCCCATCGGGCCCACGTAACCGCTCGCCGGGGTGATCGTCCCCAGTCCGGCCACCATGCCGGTGACGACGCCCAGCACACTCGCCTTGCCGTGACGCATCCATTCGATGGCCATCCACGTCATCGCGCCGGCCGCCGCCCCAAGGTGGGTGACCAGCATGGCCATCCCGGCGTTGCCGTCCGCCGCCAGGGCACTGCCGGCATTGAAGCCAAACCAGCCGACCCACAGCATGCCGGCACCGGTCACCGTCATGGTGAGGTTGTGGGGCATCATCTGGGTGTCTGGAAAGCCGCGCCGCCGCCCCAGCACCAGCGCCGCCACCAGCGCCGCCACACCGGCGTTGACATGCACCACGACGCCACCGGCGTAGTCCATCAATCCCAGGTCGGCCAACCAGCCGCCGCCCCACACCCAGTGACACACCGGCACGTACACCAGCGTCAGCCACAGCGCGGAGAACCACAGCATGGCCGAGAACTTCATGCGCTCCGCGAAGCCACCGACGATGAGCGCCGGAGTGATGATGGCAAATGTCATCTGGAACATGGCGAACACGGTTTCGGGCACCGTGCCGGCCAGCGCGGCCCGGTCCACTCCGCTGAATCCGATCTTTTCGAAACCCCCATACCAGGGCTGCATGGCCCCGCCGTGGCCGAAGGCCCCGCTGTAGCCATACAGCAACCACAACACCGACACCATCCCGGTGACGGCAAAACACTGCATCAGCACCGACAGCACATTCGTGCTGCGCACCAGGCCGCCATAAAACAGCGCCAGACCCGGCAGGGTCATGAATAGCACCAGGGCGGTCGCCGTCAGCAACCAGGCCGTGTCAGCCGCGTTGAGGACGCCAGCATCCGCGAATACCGGTAACGGCAGGCACAGCAATAGCGCTGTCCTTACGAGGGACCGAACAAACATGGGAACTCCTCCCGGGTAGGCAATGGTTAGGTCAGAGCGCGTCCTGGCCGGTTTCACCGGTACGGATGCGCACGACCTGCTCCAGGGGGCTGACGAAAATCTTGCCGTCGCCGATCTTGCCGCTGTTGGCGGCGTTGGTGATGGCCTCCACCACCCGCTCGGCGTCTTCGTCGCGTACCGCCACCTCGACCCGCATCTTGGCGATAAAATCGACCACGTACTCGGCGCCGCGGTAAATCTCGGTATGGCCTTTCTGGCGGCCAAAGCCGCGCACCTCGGTGACCGTCATGCCGGTAATGCCCAGCTCGCCCAGCCCATCGCGCACGTCGTCCAGCTTGTGCGGCTTGATAATTGCCGTGATCAGCTTCATCGCCTCTCTCCCTCGTTACTTGCATGCGCCACTGGCGCCCCGGCTCACGCCGGGGCGGATAAGGTACACGAAAGCCGACGCCGAGCCCGATTGAGCATGCCTGACATCCGTGGCCGTTTTGCCCCTTCGCCCAGTGGTCCGCTACACCTCGGCTCGCTGCTGGCGGCGGTTGGCAGCTATCTGACCGCGCGCAGCGCCGGTGGACACTGGCTCGTGCGGATGGAGGACCTGGACCCGCCCCGGGTCGCTCCAGGTGCTGGCGACGCCATCTTGCGGGCGCTGGAAGCGCATGGCCTGCAATGGGACGAGGAACCGCTATACCAGAGCCGCCGCGGCGAGGCCTACCGGGCCGCCATAGCGCAGCTGCAAGCCAGCGGCCTGGTTTATCCGTGCGCGTGCACCCGGCGCGAGCTTGCGACCATCGCCCACGCCGGGGTGGACGGGCCGGTGTATCCGGGTACCTGCCGCAATGGCCTCGGCACCGGGCGCACGCCGCGTGCACTGCGCGTACGGGTAGCCGACCAGGAATTCGGCCTGGTCGATACTGTGCAAGGGGACTACCGCCACACCTTGCCACAGGCGGTTGGCGATTTTGTGGTGCAGCGTGCCGATGGCCTGATCGCCTACCAGCTGGCCGTGGTCGTGGACGACGCGTATCAGGGCATCACCCAGGTAGTGCGCGGAATCGACCTGCTCAGTTCAACGCCCAGGCAGATCTACCTGCACAGCTGCCTTGGCCTACCGACGCCAAGCTATGCCCATCTGCCACTGCTGGTGGACCGGCATGGGGCCAAGCTGGGCAAACAGACCAGCGCGGCGGGCCTGGACCCAAAACGGGCCAGCGCCAACCTCAGCCTGGTACTACAGGCCCTGCGCCACGCGCCGCCGGCCGAACTGCACGGCGCCGCGCCCACCGCACTGCTGCAGTGGGCAACGCAACACTGGCAACCGGGCCGGTTGGCGGGTCAGGCTGAAGCGGTCGTGCCTTAGGTCTGGCCCATCATGGGCCAGCGGCGACCAGGTACACATCAAAGCGTACGGCCCGACCTTTAAGACACACATCCACGGACGGTAACAGCGGCGGCGCGTGCAGCGGGCGCTTGACCACCACGCGACGGGTCGCGCGCATACGGGCCAGCGTCGCCAGTTCAACGCCGTTGTCATCGTCGCCGGTCAGTTCGCGCAGCAGTTGCAGCTCGCGCCGCGGCAGCGCGGTGCGGCCCTGCTCCGGGAACATCGGGTCCAGGTAGACCACCTCCGGCCAGGCGCTCTGCTCCAGGTCGCCCAGCACCGACCGCGCGTCGGCACAGACCGCCTGCAAACTGCCGGTACCGGCCAGCCGCGGTGCACGCGTCAGGGCATCCTCAAGCAGCGCATGCACCAGCGGCTGGCGTTCGATGGCAGTGACGATAAAACCTGCCTGAGCCAAACGCCAGGCGTCAGCACCCAGGCCGGCGGTCAGGTCCAGCAGCCGGGCCGGGCGGGTCTTGACGCGCGCCGCGCGCAGCAGCAGCTGACTGCCGACGCGCTCGACACCTGAGCCGGTGAAATCCACACGCAGCGGCTTCAGCCGCCGGCCAGGCGCTTGCAGTTCAAGACCCTGCGGGCCGAAGCTGAACAACAAACGGGCCGCCTGCGGCAGTGACGTGAGCGACAGCTGCAGCCGCTGCGCGAGCTGCGCCGGGCGCTCATCGCCCGCGATTGCCCGCACCGCGACGGCGGGCGTTGCGTCAACTGCTTCGGCGCGCACCTGGCCAATCCGCGGATTGCATCTGCAGCAGTCGGCTGACCGTACGCTGGAACTCAAAGCCCATGCGATCGCCAGCGTAAAGCTCGGCCGGCACCGCCGCTGCGGACACGATGAGGTTGACGCCCTGGTCATAGAACACGTCCACCAGGTTGGTAAACCGGTGCGCCACGTCGTACTCGTCGGCCGTCAGCACTGGCACATCCGACAACAGGACGGTATGAAATCGCGCCGCGATGTCGAGGTAGTCCATGGCGCTGCGCGGCGTGCGGCACAGGGCGGAAAACTCGAACCAGACCACGTCACCGCCCCGGCGCACGACTGTCAGTTGACGACCATTGACGGTTAGCGGGCCTGGCTTGTCGTGCTCTGGCGCCAGCCGGCGGTACACCGCCGCCATGCCCTCGCTCGCCACCGGTCCGAGCGGTGTCAGATAGCGGCGAACGTCGTGCAGCGCCCGGCTGCGATAGTCCGTGGGACCGTTAAGCTCGATCACGTCGAGCCGTTCTTTCAGCAGCGCAATGGTGGGCACAAAGCGCTCGCGTTGCAGGCCGTGCCGGTACAGCTCATCGGGCTCGCGGTTGGAAGTCGCCACCACCAAAACACCGCGATCCAGTAACTCTTGCAGGAGCGTGCCAAGCAACATGGCATCTGCCACGTCGTGCACCTGGAACTCGTCGAAACACAGCACCTGCGCCTGCGCTGCCCAGTCGGCGGCAATACGCGGCAAGGGGTCAGCTATATTGCCCAGGCGGTGGCGCTCGTCGTGCACCGCCTGCATGAACTGGTGGAAATGCAGACGTCGCTTACGCTCGCCGGGGACACAATCGAAAAAAAGATCAAGCAGGTAACTCTTGCCCCGACCGACACCACCCCACAGGTAGGCACCGGCCAACGGCAATGGCGCCTGCCGGCGCGTGAGACGCCGCAGCCATGGCCGGCGAGGCGGATGCGTGATGCGCTGCAGCAGCCGGTCCAGCCGCGCTGCCGCCGCTTCCTGCAGCGGATCGGCCACGAACTCCGGCTGGCTGGCATCCCAGCGGTAGCGGGCCAGCGGGGTGCGTGGAACCGCTTGCGGCATGACGGCCGGGCTGACTTGCGACAGCTACAGGTGCCGCTGCAGCAGTTTCTTTTTGATGTCGGCGATGGCCTTGGCCGGGTTCAGACCCTTGGGGCAGGCGCTGGTGCAATTCATGATGGTGTGACAGCGATAGAGCCGGAACGGGTCTTCCAGTTGGTCGAGCCGCTCGCCGACGGTCTCGTCGCGGCTGTCCATGATCCAGCGGTGCGCCGCCAGAAGTGACGCCGGGCCGAAGAAGCGGTCCGAATTCCACCAGTACGATGGACACGCTGTCGAGCAGCAGGCGCACAAAATGCATTCGTAATGCCCATCGAGTTCGCTGCGGTCCTCCCGCGACTGCAAATGCTCACGCCCGCCGGGGGGTGGCGTTTCGGTCTTCAGCCACGGTTCGAGCGCCGCGTACTGGGCATAGAAATGCGTCAGGTCGGGCACCAGATCTTTCAGGACTTCCTGGTGGGGCAGCGGAAAAATGCGCACGTGCTTGCCGCCGCAGTCCTCGGTGGCCTTGGTGCAGGCCAGCGTGTTGACCCCATCGATGTTCATGGCGCAGGAACCGCACACGCCCTCCCGGCAGGAGCGGCGAAACGTCAGGCTGCCATCCTGGTGGTTCTTGATATGCAGCAACGCGTCGAGCACCATCGGCCCGCACTCGGCCGGACTGACCTGGTACTGCTGGGTGTGCGGCGCCAGGTCCGACTCGGGGTCGTAACGGTAGACCTCGAATACGACCGTGTCCGCGGCGGCCGGTGCCGCCGACGAGGTCGCGGTCAATAGGTCGCGTCCGACGCGGGCTTTTTCAGCCATCTTGTCCTTCCTCTGCGCTCAGTACACCCGCTTCATCGGCGGGATCGGGGCGACCTCATCGGTCAGGGTGTGGGCCGTCACGCCACGATAGCCAAGCCGCACCTCGCCAGTGACCACGTCCGGCACCCAGGCCAGGCTGTGCTTCATCCAGTGCGCGTCATCACGATCGGGGTAGTCGTCGCGGGCGTGAGCGCCACGCGATTCCTTGCGTTCGGCGGCGCAGTCCATGGTCGCCAGCGAGGCAGTGAGCAGGTTCTCGAGTTCCAGCGCCTCGACCAGGTCGGTGTTGAACACCATGCCGTGGTCGGTCAGGCCGATGTCGGGCAGCATACGCGCCGCCTCGCGGATTTCCTGCACGCCGGCCTGCAGGGTTTCTTCCTTGCGGAATACCGCGCAGCGCTGCTGCATGGTCCGCTGCATGCGTTCGCGAATTTCCACCGGCGCGTAGCGACCCTTGGCCTGACGCAGGCGGTCGAAGCGCTCAACGCCTTCCCGGCCGGCCTCGGCCGTGACCTTGGGCGCTGGCAAGGTGGGCAGGGTGTCTTTCAGGCGCAGCGCCGCCGCACGACCGAACACGATGATGTCCAGCAGGCTGTTGGCGCCCAGACGGTTGGCACCGTGCACCGACACGCAGGCCGCCTCGCCGATGGCGAACAGGCCCGGCACGACGAAATCATTGCCCTGGGCGTCTTGGTTGATGACCTCACCGTGGTAATTGGTGGGAATACCGCCCATGTTGTAGTGCACGGTCGGCAGCACGGGGATCGGTTCGCGCGTCACGTCCACACCGGCAAAGATGCGCGCCGTCTCCGAGATACCGGGCAGACGCTCGTGCAGGGTCTCGGCACCCAG
>NZ_JBFIII010000044.1 GCF_041601295.1 Immundisolibacter sp. | reverse complement strand
GTCACCGGCGGTGCGTCGGGTTTGGGGCTGGCGACTGCCAGGCGCGTGATCGCGGCCGGCGGGCGGGCCTTGTTGCTCGATGTGAATGCCGACGCAGGTGCGGCGGCGGTTGCGACGCTCGGCGAGCGGGCGCAGTTTCGGGCGGTGGACGTGACCGATGGCGCGGCGCTGGAAGCGGCGCTCGACGATGGACTGATGGCCATGGGCGGGTTGGATCTGGCGGTCAGTTGCGCCGGCGTGGTTGGCGCGGGACTGACGCTGGGCAAGACCGGACCGATGCCGCTGGAGCAATTCGCGCGCACGGTCGGCATCAACCTGGTCGGTACCTTCAACCTGGTGCGCCTGGCCGCGGCTCGGATGCAGGGCAACACGCCGCGTGCCGATGGCGAGCGGGGCGTGATTGTGAATACGGCTTCGGTGGCGGCCTTCGACGGCCAGATCGGTCAGGCGGCGTACTCCGCCTCCAAGGGCGGGGTGGTCGGCATGACGCTGCCCCTGGCGCGCGAGTTTGCCCGCCACGGCATTCGCGTGATGAGCATCGCGCCGGGGCTGTTCCTGACCCCGATGCTAGAATCGCTACCCGAATCCGTGCAGCAGAGCCTGGGTGCCAGTGTGCCGTTTCCGCCGCGCCTGGGCGATCCGGCCGAGTATGCGGCGCTGGTGCAGACCATCGTCGAAAACGTGCTGCTGAACGGCGAGACCATACGTTTGGACGGCGCCATCCGGCTCGCGCCCAAATGACAAACCCGGACTTTTTTAGTCACTTCCGCTAACCAATCAATCATGAGCGATACACACGGCGGCGCCTTTCTGGACCCGTCGCAGGCGCCGGGCGGTATTTTCACGCCCGAGGATTTCGGCGCCGAGGAGCAGGCGCTGTTCGACACCGCGCGGCGCTTTTGCGACGAGCAGGTGTGGCCGCAGTTGGCCGCCATCGAGGCCAAGGCCCCCGGCGTGCTGGAAGGGCTGATGCGCCAGGCGTCCGAGCTTGGCCTGACCATGCTCGACCTGCCGGAAGAACACGGTGGCCTGGACCTGCCGCTGCCGGTATCGATGCGGGTGCTGGAGAGCACGGCCCGCGAGCAATCCTTCATGCTGACGCTGATGGTGCAAAACGGCATCGGTTCGTTGCCGGTGGCGTTGTTCGGTAGCGATGCGCAGAAGGCCGCCTGGCTGCCGGGCTTCGCCAGCGGCGAGCTGCGGGGGTGTTACTGCCTGACCGAGCCGGGCTCGGGCTCCGATGCGCTGGCCGCGCGCACCACGGCGGTGCTGGACGGCGGCGCGTGGCGCCTGACCGGCACCAAGCAGTTCATCACCAACGCCGGCATCGCCGATGTCGGTTTCGTGTTCGCCAAGGTGCAGGACGAGGTGGACGGGGCGAGCGGATTCACTTGTTTCATCGTGCCGTTTGACGCGCCGGGCGTGAGCCTGGGCGCCGAGGAGCACAAGCTGGGCATGGACGGCTCGTCCACGCGGCAGGTGATCCTGCAGGACGCGCGCATCCCGCGCGAGCACGTGCTCGGCCAGATTGGCCGCGGCCATGTGATCGCGTTCAACATTCTGAACAATGGCCGGTACAAGCTGGGCGGCACGGCGCTGGGCAGCGCCAAGTGCGCGCTGGATGCCGCGCTCGACTACGCCACCGGGCGCAAGCAGTTCGGCCAGTCGGTAGCCGATTTCGGCATGATCCGGCGCAAGATCGGCCAGGCAGCGGCCGATATCTATGCCGCCGAGAGCGCCATCTACCGCGCCGGTGGCGCCATCGACGCGCTGGCCAATGCCGGCGGGCGCGCCGCCTCGGCCAAGCTGTCGGCCTTGCAGGACTTCGCGCTGGAGTGCTCGATCGCCAAGATCGCGGGCTCCGAGCTGCTCGGCCGGGTGGCCGACGAATCGCTGCAGATGTTCGGTGGTTACGGCTTTCTGGAGGAATACCCGGCCGCCAAATACCTGCGCGACGCACGCATCGCCCGCATTTATGAAGGCACCAACGAGATCAACCGCATCGTCATGCCGCGCACCTTGCTCAAGAAACTCGGTGCTGGCGAGCTCGGGCTGGCGGGCGCCGCCAGCGACGACCCGCTGGCCAGCATGAAGCTGGCCCACGCCGTCTGTTTCAGCGCCGCTCTAGAGCAGCACGGCAGCGGCAAGGGCTTCGACGTTGACCAGGAGCTGATGGCTCACCTGGCAGACATGATGACGGCCATTTATCTGGCCGAATCGACCGCCTTGCGGGTGGCCCGCCACCCGCGCCGCCAGGCGGTGCACGCTGATGTGGCGCTGCTGGTGCTGGCCCAGGCGACCACGCAGGTGGCTCAGTTGGCCGCCGAGGCAGCCACGCACCTTGACATCGCCGCGCCGGCCGTCGCGCGACCGGCCGCGGACGTGATGGCGCTGCGCCAGCGCGTCGCCGCCCATGTCGTGGACGCCGGTCGCTGTACCCTGTAATCCTGCCCGCCAACCGGACATCTCATGAGTTATCAGCACGTCATTTTCGAGGTCGCGGACCGTGTCGCGACCCTCACCTTCAACCAGCCGGCCACGCGCAATGCCATCAGCGACGAGGGCATGATCGACGAGATCGTGTCGGTGCTTGGCAGCATTGCCGCACGGCCGGAAATCTCGGTGCTGATTGTCACTGGCGCCGGTGAGGCGTTCTCGTCGGGCGGCAATGTCAAGAAAATGCAGGCCAAGGAGGGCATCTTCGGCGGCAGCGCCATGGACATCCAGCAGTCCTACCGGCTGGGCATCCAGCGCATTCCACTGGCGCTGTATGAACTGGAGGTGCCGGTGATCGCCGCGGTCAACGGTGCGGCGGTGGGTGCGGGCTTCGATATCGCCATGATGTGTGACCTGCGTCTGGCGTCCACGAAGGCGCGTTTTGGCGAGACCTTCCTGAACCTGGGCATCATTCCGGGCGACGGCGGGGCCTGGTTTTTGCCGCGTGCGCTCGGTCACCAGCGGGCGGCGGAACTGACCTTCACCGGGCGTCTGGTGAACGCCGACGAGGCGCTGAGCATCGGCATCGTGCTCGAAGTGCTGGCCCCCGAGGCGCTGATGGCACGTGCCCGTGAACTCGCCGCGCAGATCGCGGCCAAGCCGCCGCAGGCGCTGCGCATCGGCAAGCGCCTGCTGCGCGCCGGTCAGCATATGGACCTGAAGCCTTTTCTGGATTACTGCGCTGCCTTGCAGGCGGCGTGTCACGGCACCGAGGATCATGCCGAGGCGCTGTCGGCGTTCTTCGACAAGCGCCCGGGTCAGTACCAGGGACGCTGAGGCAGCCGCCCGGCGGTCCGCCGCGCGAACAACACCATGCCTGATTTTTCCCTGCTACAGAAAATCGCCATCTGGGCCTTGCCGGTGCTGTTCGCCATCACCGTGCACGAGGTCGCGCATGGCTACGTGGCGAGCCGCCTGGGCGACCGCACGGCGCAGATGATGGGGCGGCTCACGCTGAACCCGCTAAAGCACATCGACCCGGTCGGCACCGTGCTGGTGCCGTTGATCATGCTGCTGCTGCCCGGTGGGTTCCTGTTCGGCTGGGCCAAGCCGGTGCCGATCGGCTATCGCAACCTTGGCAACCCAAAGCGCGACATGGCCATCGTGGCGTTGGCGGGGCCCTTGTCGAACCTCATCATGGCGCTTGGCTGGGCCCTGCTGCTGCGCCTGGCCGTGGCTTTGCTGGCAACGATGCCGTGGGTAGCCCAGCCGCTGTTCTTCATGGCGCAGGCGGGTATTGTCATTAACCTGGTGCTGATGGTGGTTAACTTGGTCCCGCTGCCGCCGCTTGATGGTGGGCGGGTTCTGGTGGGACTGCTGCCGGACCGCCAATCCATGACGGTTGCGGCCATCGAGCCGTATGGCCTGATCGTGGTGTTGCTGCTGCTGACCAGCGGCGTCCTCGGGCGCGTGCTGCACCCGATAATGCAGAGCCTGAACGGCATGTTGTTGTTCGTGGTTGGCCTGGGAGGGTCTGCTTGAATACATTGGCTTCGCCGAACAACCGGGTGCTGTCGGGCATGCGCCCGACTGGCCGGCTGCATTTAGGCCACTACCACGGGGTGCTGAAGAACTGGGTGCGCCTGCAGCACCAGCACCGCTGTTTTTTCTTTGCCGCCGACTGGCATGCACTGACCACCGAGTACGACGCTCCTTACGAGGTGGCCGGGCACACCTACGAGATGATCGTCGACTGGCTGGCGGCCGGGGTCGATCCGGGCAGCGCGGTGCTGTTCGTGCAGTCGCGGGTGCCGGAGCACGCCGAGCTGCACCTGCTGCTGTCGATGATCACGCCGCTGGGCTGGCTGGAGCGGGTGCCGACCTACAAGGATCAGCAGGAACAGCTGCGGGACAAGGATCTGGCTACCTACGGATTTCTGGGCTATCCGTTGCTGCAAAGCGCCGACATCCTGATGTACAAGGCCACCCTGGTGCCGGTGGGCGAGGATCAGGTGGCGCATCTTGAGCTCACGCGCGAGGTGGCACGCCGCTTCAACCATCTGTACGGCCGCGAGCCGGAGTTCGAGGCGCGCGTGCAGGCGGCGCTGCGCAAGCTCGGCAAGAAGCAGGCTCGACTGTACGAGGACAACCGCCGCGCCTACCGGGAGCGTGGCGAAACCTCGGCGTTGCAGGTGGCGCAGGCGCTGGTGCACGCACAGGCCAATATCAGTCTGGGCGACCGCGAGCGGTTGCTGGGCCATCTGGAGGGAGGCGGCATCATCGTGTTGCGCGAGCCGCAGCCGATGCTGACGGAGACGGCCAAGATGCCGGGTCTGGACGGGCGCAAGATGTCCAAGTCCTACGGCAACGCCATCGGCCTGCGCGAGGACACCGATACCGTGGCACACAAGCTGCGGACCATGCCAACCGACCCGGCGCGGGTGCGGCGTACGGATCCGGGGGACCCAGCCCTGTGCCCGGTGTGGGGTTTGCATCAGGTGTATTCGGACGAGGCGCGTCGGGCCTGGGTGCAGGAAGGGTGCCGCAGCGCCGCCATCGGTTGTCTGGACTGCAAGCAGCCGCTGATTGAGGCGGTCGAGGCGGAACTGGCTCCGATTCGCGAGCGCGCCCGGCCGTTCGAGGACGATCCCGGCCTGGTGCGGGAGATCGTCGCCGCCGGCTGCGAGCAGGCGCGCGAGGTGGCGCGCGAGACGCTGGACGAAGTGCGTCAGGTCATGGGCTTGGGTTATCGCTGAATGACCGTCGCGGCCATCACTGCGGAGGCGCCAAAACAGCAGGAATTTCCCCTGGCGCGGGTGCGTGGCGAGCTACTGACCCGCCTTCCCGAGGACCTGTACATCCCGCCGGACGCGCTGGAGGTATTCCTGGAGGCGTTCGAGGGGCCGCTGGATTTGCTGTTGTGGCTGATTCGCCGCCAGAATTTCGACATTCTGGACATCCCGGTGGCCGAGGTGGCGGCGCAGTACATGGCCTACGTCGAGTTGCTGCGCGGCCTGCGCCTGGAGCTGGCGGCGGATTATTTGGTGATGGCCGCGGTACTCACGGAGATCAAATCGCGCATGCTGCTGCCGCGCCCGGCGGGGGTCGAGGAGGAAGACGACCCGCGCGCCGCGCTGGTACGTCGCCTGCAGGATTACGCGCGTTTTCGCGATGCCAGTGAAACCCTGGCAGCCTTGCCCCAGTTTGGCCGCGACCTGCTGCCGCTGTCGGTCGCCCTGCCCGCGCAGGAGCTGCCGCCCGCGCAGGCGCAGGTCACGCTGGCGGAGCTGGTGGCCGCTCTGACCGAGATACTCGCGCGCGGCGCGCTGAACGCGCACCATCAGGTGCGCCGCGAGGCGCTGTCAGTGCGGGAGCGCATGACCGCCATCCTGGAACGCCTGACCGTCGGTGAGTTCACCTCGCTGCCGACGCTGTTGCTGCCGGCCGAGGGACGTGCCGGGGTAGTGGTGAGCTTTCTGGCGATTCTGGAACTGCTGCGCGAGCAGCTGATCGAGCTGGCCCAGCACGAGGCCTTCGGCCCCATTTACTTGCGTCCAGCCGCCTGATGCAGACCCTGCGAGTCATCGAGTCCGCGCTGCTGGTAGCCAGCGAACCGCTGGATATCGATCGCCTGCTGCGCCTGCTGCCGGATGGCACCAGTCGGGACGACGTCAGGCAGGCGCTGGACGAGCTCACGCTGGAGTGCGCCGGCCGGGCTTTGGAACTGGCCCAGGTCGCGGGCGGTTATCGCTACCAGGTGCGTACCCAGTACGCCGCGCCAGTGGCGCAACTGCTGGCCGAGCGCGCGCCGCGTTACTCGCGTGCGACGCTTGAAACGCTGGCCATCATTGCTTACCGGCAGCCGGTGACCCGCGCTGACATCGAACAGATCCGCGGCGTTTCCCTCAGTGGCGGGCTCCTGAAGACACTGCTCGATCGCGGCTGGGTACGGGTGGTGGGTCATCGCGAGGTGCCGGGCCGGCCGGCCGTATTTGGCACTACCAAGGCGTTCCTTGATTACTTCGGCTTGCGTAGCCTGGCTCAGCTGCCGGATCTTGCGGATCTGTCTGACCCGGCCTTGGTCGAGTTGCAACTGGACATGCTGCCGCCCCCCGAAGCCGCCCATGAAACCTGATCGCAACGGTGCCGCCTCCGGCGAGCGTCTGCACAAGGTGCTGGCCCGGGCGGGCCTGGGCTCGCGGCGGCAGATTGAGGACTGGATTCGCGCCGGGCGGGTGCGCGTGAATGATCAGCAGGCGGTGCTGGGCCAGAGCGTGACTGGCGCTGATCGTCTGGTGGTGGACGGCCAGGCGGTGGTGCTCGCTGCCCCCGCCAAGGCGCGACTGATGCTGTACCACAAGCCTGAAGGCGAGGTCTGCACGCGGCGCGACCCGGAAGGACGCCCAACCGTGTTCGATCGCCTGCCGCCGCTGCCCGGCGGCCGCTGGATCAGCGTGGGTCGCCTAGACATCAACAGCTCGGGTTTGTTGCTGCTGACCACTGATGGCAACCTGGCGCACCGGCTGATGCACCCGGGCAATCATCAGGAGCGGGAATACGCGGTTCGGGTGCGGGGGCAGGTGGATCAGGCCATGCTCGACCGCTTGCGTGGCGGGGTGGAACTGGAAGACGGTCCAGCGCGTTTTCTGACAATTACCGCCGCTGGGGGCGCCGGCCTGAATCAGTGGTTCCATGTCATCGTGGACGAGGGACGCAACCGTTTGGTGCGCCGATTGTGGGCATCGCAGGGGATCACCGTCAGTCGTTTACTACGCGTACGCTATGGTCCGCTGGCATTGCCGAGGGCACTGGCGCGCGGGCAATGGCGTGAGGCGACTGCGCAGGAACTGGCCGCGGTGAGCGAAAGACCGGCCACGCCGCGTCGCTCCGCGAATCGTCGGCTTGAAACCCGGGCACGGCCGCGTTTAAGATAGCCCGCTTATTTTTAAACGCCGGGCATCTGTCCGGCGTTTTTTTCCGGTCAGGAAACAGAACTAGATGGCACGGTATACCGGTCCCCGGCTCAGAGTAGTACGGCGTTTTCAGCAGCAGTTGCCGGGTTTGACCCGCAAGACCGATGGCGTGCGCGCAAACCCGCCCGGCCAGCACGGTGCTCGCCGCAATAACCGGCCAAGCGACTATCGACTGCGCCTGGATGAGAAACAAAAGCTCATCTACAACTATGGCCTGGGCGAGCGTCAGCTGCGTACGTATTTCAAGACCGCCGCCCGACGCAAGGGCGATACCGGCAAGAATCTGCTCACGCTGCTGGAGTCGCGTCTGGACAATGTGGCATTTCGGCTTGGCTTTGCACCGACCATCCCGGCCGCCCGCCAGATCGTCAAGCACGGTCACGTCACCATCAACGGCCGGCGGCTGGACATTCCCAGCTACCAGCTGCGCCCGGGCGACGTGATTGGCGTCGACGAGTCCAGCCGTGCGCACCCGGTGATTGTCGAGACCCTGCAATCACCGTCCCTGAGTGTGCCGGACTACCTGGACATCGACACCACCAAGATGACCGGCACCTTCCGCCATGCCCCGGATCGCGCCGACATTCCGCTAGAAGTGCAGGAAAATTTCGTCGTCGAGTACTACTCTCGCGTCAGCTGACCACCGGCGCGGATCGCACACGGTCCGCGCCTGCACTGGCCGCGCTCGATGCTCCTTGCGGCTGGGGCCGATTCCCGGAGAGGTGTCCGAGTGGTTGAAGGAGCACGCCTGGAAAGTGTGTATACGTCAAAAGCGTATCGAGGGTTCGAATCCCTCCCTCTCCGCCAGTCTTGTATGTTGTCCCAGGCCGCCATGTTCTATGGCGGGCCTGCCAGTCCCCCCGCGGTGATAAGTCGTGAACCCCGCCAGGCCCGGAAGGGAGCAACGGTAGCGACCGATGCAGGTGCCGGGGTCAGGCTGGCAGGTTCCGCCGCCCTAGCGAACCCGATCGCCACATGAGTTACCAGGCGCTGGCCCGCAAGTGGCGCCCACGCCGCTTCGCCGACATGGTCGGTCAGGAGCATGTGCGCCGGGCTCTGGGCAACGCGCTGGCCAGCGATCGCCTGCACCACGCTTACTTGTTTACCGGCACCCGTGGCGTGGGCAAGACCACCGTGGCGCGGCTGTTCGCCAAGGCGCTCAACTGCGATCAAGGCGTCAGTGCCGAGCCGTGCGGTGTATGCGCGGCCTGCGCCGCGATCGATGCCGGACGCTTCATGGACCTGATCGAGGTCGATGCCGCCTCGCGCACAGGTGTGGACGATACCCGTGAGCTTCTGGACAACGTGCAGTACGCCCCGACCCAGGGCCGCTACAAGGTGTACCTCATCGATGAGGTACACATGTTCTCCAAGAGCAGTTTCAACGCGTTGCTCAAGACACTTGAGGAGCCGCCGCCGCACATCAAGTTCCTGCTTGCCACGACCGACCCGCAGAAGATCCCGCCGACTATTCTGTCGCGTTGCCTGCAGTTCAACCTGCGCGCGTTGACCCCGGAGCAGGTGAGCGGGCAGTTGAGCCGCGTGTTGATGGCCGAGAACGTCGCGGTCGACGAGCTGGCGGTGGATCTGCTGTCGCGCGCCGCCGCCGGCAGCATGCGTGACGCGCTGAGCTTGCTCGACCAGGCGCTGGCGCATGGCGGCGGCGAGCTGCACGCGCCCGCCGTACAGGCCATGCTGGGCACACTGGATCGCAGCTTCGGCGTGCGCCTGCTGAACGCGCTGGCGGACGGCGATGGCCCGGCGTTGCTGGCGGCTGTGGCCGAGGTCAACGCCCAGGCCGCCGACGCCAGTTCGGTACTCGAAGACCTGCTGCGCCTGTTGCACCAGGTGGCCGTGCGCCAGGCGGTGCCCGAGGCGACCCTGGCGGCAGATGCTGACCCCGTGGTGGTGCAGGCGCTCGCCGAACGCATTGCCGCCGAGGATGTCCAGCTGTATTACCAGATGGCCTTGACCGGCCGGCGCGATTTGCCGCTGGCGCCGGACCCGGCCAGTGGTCTTGAGATGGTGCTGTTGCGGCTGCTGGTGTTTCGACCGGCGACCGCCGAGATGCCGCCGGTCCCGGCCACGCGTGCGACGCGGCCAAGCGCCACGCCCACTGCTTCACGGCCGGAGCCCACCGGCCCGGTGGCTGCGCCCATCGTGTCACCACCGCCCCCGGTGCCGCCTGTTGCCAAGGCTGCGCGGCCCGAGGCAGACCCGGCGGCAGATACCGACGACTGGGCGGCGCTGGTGGCGCGACTGAATTTGCGGGGTGCGGGCGCGCAGTTGGCCCAGCACTGCACGCTGCTGCGACGGCAGGGCGAACGCTTTGACCTGACCGTGGACGCGCGCAGTCGCGCGCTGTTGACGCCATCGGCGAAACAGGCGTTGATCGATGCCCTGTCGGGGCTGCTCGGCCAGCCGGCGCGCGTTGATTTTGCGGGCGCCGAGGCAAACGGCGACACGCCGGCGCAGATCACGGCGCGTGCGGTCGCTGCCCGGCAGGCACAGGCGCGGGCGGCACTGGAAAGTGATCCGGTCGTCAGTGGTCTGATCGACACCCTGGACGCGCGCATTATCGACGGCTCGGCGGCAACCGGCGAGTAGACTTGCAGCCCAGCGAACGCTAAGAGGAAATCGCATGAAAGGCAACATGAATCAGCTCGTGCAGCAGGCGCAGCGCATGCAGGAAGCGATGCAAAAAGCGCAGCAGGCATTGGCGGCCATTGAAGTCAGCGGTGCCGCTGGTGGTGGTCTGGTCGGCGTGACCATGAGCTGCAACCATCAGGTGCGCCGCGTCAGTATCGACCCCAGTCTGCTCGGCGACGATCGCGACATGCTTGAGGATATGGTCGCGGCGGCGGTCAACGACGCTCTGCGCAAGGTGGAACAGGCGACGCAGGAGCATATGGGCGGCGCGCTGGGCGGTCTGAATATGCCCGGCATTAACCTGCCGTTCTGAGGTTCGGATGGCGCACGGCGGCTTGATCGACAGCCTGGTGGGCGCTCTGCAGCGTTTGCCTGGGGTGGGTCCGAAGTCTGCCCGGCGCATGGCTTTCCACCTGCTGGTGCGTGATCGCGACGGCGGCCGGCGCCTGGCTCAGGTGCTGATCGAGGCCATGGACCGCATCGGCCGCTGCCAGTTGTGCCGCAACCTCACCGAGCAGGAGATCTGCGCGGTTTGCAGCTCGCCGCAGCGCGATCGTGCCCTGCTGTGTGTGGTGGAGAGTCCCGCCGATGTGCAGGCCATTGACCAGGCGGCGGGCTATCAGGGTCTTTATTACGTATTGCACGGCCACCTGTCGCCGCTGGACGGTATCGGGCCCGAGGAGCTTGAACTGCACCGCCTGCAACAGCGCCTGGAGCAGGGTGAGGTGCGGGAACTGATCCTGGCCACCAATCCCACGGTCGAGGGCGAAGCCACGGCCCATTATCTGGCCGAACTGGCGCGTGACCGCGGCATTCGCAGCACCCGGATCGCCCATGGCGTGCCCATGGGCGGCGAGCTGGAATACGTGGATGGCGGCACCTTGCGTCAGGCGCTTAACGGCCGGCGCGATTACGTGGAATGAGGCGACAGGTGGCTCGGCGCTGCATGTTATAGTCCACGACCGCTAGCTTTCCCCTTGCTGTCGCCTGCCGTTACGTCGGGGTGGCCGCTGTCTGTATTTGCCACACTGGATGTCTGATGCCTCCCAAACCCGGCCCGCTGATCTGGATTGACCTCGAAATGACCGGGCTCGATACAGGGTGGGATGCCATTATCGAGATCGCCACCGTGGTCACCGACGCGGACCTTAACGTGCTCGGCGAAGGCCCGGTGCTGGCGGTGCGCACCACCGAGGAAATGCTGTCCGGCATGGACGAGTGGAACACCCGGCAGCACACCAAGACCGGGCTGGTTGAGCGGGTTCGCAGTTCGACCGTGGACACCGCCGAGGCGGAGCGCCAGACGCTGGATTTCCTGCGCCGACATGTCGGGCGTAACGAGTCGCCAATGTGTGGCAGCAGCATCTGTCAGGACCGGCGCTTCATGGCGCGCCTGATGCCGGAGCTGGAAGCCTACTTCCACTACCGCAACCTTGACGTCAGCACGCTGAAGGAACTTGCCCAGCGCTGGGCGCCGGATGTCCTGGCTTCGTTCAAGAAGCGTTCATCGCACCAGGCGCTGGAAGATGTGCACGACTCGATCCGCGAGCTGCGCCACTATCGCGAGCATTTGCTCAAAGTCTGAATACGTCCATCCGGGGCGTCGCATTCCGTTCGCATTGAAGGCACGACTGTGCGGGTTGGGTCAGGCGTTGCCATAACCCGACGATCTGCGGCAGATGGCGATAGTTGTTGGGTTACGGCGCTTCGTGTCCAAGCCAACCTACGCGATGATTGACGTCGTTATCTTGCCGCGAATCTGAATCAACCAAGGAATCCGGAACGTCCGAGTTTCAGATTCCTTCGCCAGTGGCGCCGTTACCCACCGCGTCGTGCCAGAGCTTGTAGGTGATGGCGTCCGACAGCGCCTGCCAGGATGCTTCAATGACGTTGGTGGAGGCGCCGACGGTGGTCCAGCGACGACGACTGGCGTCGCTGCATTCGAGCATTACCCGCGTGACCGCACCGGTGCCGGCACCGGACTCCAGAATCCGCACCTTGTAGTCGGTAAGTACCAGCTCGGCCAGGGTCGGATAGGCCGACAGCAGCGCATGGCGCAGAGCGCGGTCAAGCGCGTTAACCGGGCCGTTGCCCTCGGCTACGGTCATGTGCATTTCGCCCGATACGCGCACTTTCATGGTGGCTTCGGATAGCGTGACCAGCTGGCTGTCCAGGAGCTGGCGCTGGTCGATGACGCGAAAGCTGTCTAGCTCAAAATACTGTGGCAGGCCCTCAAGTAACTGCCGCGCCAGCAACTCGAAGCTGGCTTCGGCGCCATCATAGGTATAACCCTCAAGCTCGCGGGCCTTGACCAGGATCACCAGCTTGGCGACCCGGGGGTCGTCCGGCGCCAGTTCCAGGCCCACCTCGTCCAGCAAGGCCAACACATTGGCCCGTCCGGCCTGATCCGAGACCAGAATCTTGCGGTGGTTGCCGACCCGCTCGGGCGCGATGTGCTCGTAGCTGCGCGGGTCCTTCTCGACCGCCGACACATGCAAGCCGCCCTTATGGGCGAAGGCGTTCTCGCCCACGTACGGCGCATGCCGGTTCGGGGTGCGATTCAGGCGCTCGTCGACGAAGCGCGAGGCATGCGTCAGGTGGCCCAGGTCCGCCTCGTCAAGGCCGGTGCCGTAGCCGAGTTTCAACATCAGCGTGGGCAGCAGCGAGATCAGGTTGGCGTTCCCACAGCGCTCGCCGAGGCCGTTGAGCGTGCCCTGCACTTGCCGAACTCCGGCGCGTACCGCGGCCAGGCTGTTGGCGACGGCGTTTTCGGTATCGTTGTGGCAGTGGATGCCGAGTCGGTCGCCAGGGATGATCCTGGCGACGGCGCCGACGATGGCTTCGACCTCGTGCGGCAGGCTGCCGCCGTTGGTGTCGCACAGCACAATCCAGCGCGCGCCGCCACGCAAACCGGCCTGGAGGCAATCGAGCGCATAGGCCGGATTGGCCTTGTAGCCGTCAAAGAAATGCTCGGCGTCGAAGATCGCCTCGCGTCCGGCCGCGGCGCACAGGGCGAGGCTGTCCTCGATCATGGCAAGGTTTTCCTCCGGCGTGGTGCGCAGCGCCACTGTGACGTGAAAGTCCCAGGTCTTGCCCACCAGGCAGACAGCCGGTGCGCCGCTGTCGATCAGACGCGCGAGGCCTGGGTCTTCAGTGGCCAGCCGGCCAGGCCGACGGGTCATGCCGAACGCGACCAGACGGGCGCGCTTGAACGTGGGCGCAGCCGCGAACACGGCATCGTCGGTCGGATTGGCGCCCGGCCAGCCGGCCTCGATGTAATCGACGCCCAGGTGATCCAGCTCGCGGGCGATGGCCAGCTTGTCGCCGACCGAAAAATCGATCCCCTGCGTCTGCTGGCCGTCGCGCAGCGTGCTGTCGTAAACAAAAATGCGCGGCGCAGACACAGTCGCTTACCCTGACATAATCGAGCAAAGCGCCATTTTACGCGCTGCCGCGTGAGCGCCGAAGGCTCTGTGGTGCTGTGGCGCCACGGCCCCTTGGCTCATGGCGCTGACTGGCACAATAGCGGCTCCATTGGAGTTCTGGCGAAAATGCGTTATTTGCTCACCTCAGCCTTGACCCTGTGCCTGCTTGTTGGTCCGGTCCATGCCGCCACCGATCGTTTGCCGGACGACCTGGCCTTTACCATCACCGACGGCCGCATTCTGAGCACCAAGGCGCTGCGCGGCCAGCCGCTGCTGATCTTGTTCTGGGCCACTACCTGCGCGCCGTGCGTGGCTGAAATGCCCGACTTGTCGGGCCTGTACCGGGAATTGCACCCCAAGGGCCTTGAACTGATTGCACTGGCTATGCCCTACGACCCACCCAACCGGGTGATGGTGGCGCACAAGGTGCTGAAGCTGCCGTTTCCGGTGGCGATCGACATCAGCGCCCGGATCGTGCGGCGGTTGGGCGTGCCGCCGCAAACGCCGCAGTTCCTGCTGGTGGACGGCACCGGGCAGATTGTGGCCAAACACGAGGGTGTGTGGCCAATTGACAAGCTGCGGGTGGCGCTGTTGCCCCTGTTGGCCGGTACCTGACAAGGAGATGAGCTGATGCTGTGGTTAAAGTCCCTGCACCTGATTGCCATGGTGGCGTGGTTCGCCGGGCTGTTTTACCTGCCGCGGCTGTTCGTCTATCACGTTGATTGCACCGACCAAGCGGGGCGGCAGCGCTTTCAGATCATGGAACGGCGCTTGTTCTGGGCCATCATGACGCCGGCCGCGGTGGTCACCGTGCTGGCCGGGCTGGCCTTGCTGGTGGACTACGCGTGGGCGGCCTACAGCAAGGCCGGCTGGCTGCACACCAAGTTGCTGCTGGTGGGCTTGCTGGTGGTTTACCACTGGCTGTGTGGCCGCTACATGGCCAAATTGCGCGACGGCCAGAACCGCCGCAGCGCGCGTTTTTATCGTGTGTTCAACGAGCTGCCGACGGTAATCCTGATCGCGGTGGTATGCCTGACCGTCGTTAAGCCGTTCTGAGCGGCGCGCTACCGGCCCGGATTTCTGGCGCCGTCCCAAGCGTCACGAATTTGCAAGAACTGGCAGGTAAGTTGCTGGTGTTCCGGCAGGGCAGCCTGTGCCCGACCTGACCGTGCCCGTTTATGACTGCCGCGCATAGCGTTTTCAACGAGATTGCCGCCCTGCTGGTGCTGGGTGCCTTGCTTGGCTTTATCGGCCAGCGGCTGCGCCAGCCGTTGATCGTGGCTTTCATCGTGGCTGGAATCGTGGCTGGGCCGGACGTGCTGGGCGTGGTGTCCAGCGCCGTCCACGTACAGGTGCTCGGCGAGCTGGGCGTGGCGGTGCTGCTGTTTCTGGTTGGCCTCAAGCTTGATCCAGGGCTGCTGCGCACGCTGGGACCGGTGGCGCTCGCAACCGGCAGCGCGCAGGTGGTGTTCACCGGGTTGATCGGCGCGGTCCTGTGTCTGGCGCTGGGCATGGCGGCGCAAACAGCGGTGGTCGTTGGTGTGGTGCTGACCTTCTCAAGCACCATCATCGTCATCAAGCTGTTGTGGGACAAAGGCGAGGTGGATTCGCTGCATGGCCGGGTGGCGCTTGGCCTGCTGATCGCGCAGGACTTGCTGGTGGTGGTGTTGATGGGCCTGCTGGCCGGGCTGCGTGGTGGTACGGACAGCGGCCTGACGCAGGCCTTGCTGGGTGCGGCCGGGCTGGTCGGGGCAGTGTTGTTGTTCATCCGGTTCCTTGCGCACGGGCTGCTGGCCCGCCTGGCGCGCTCGCCGGAGCTGCTGGTGACCTTTGCCATTGCCTGGGCCGCCTTGCTGGCAGGGACGGCAGACACCCTGGGCTTGGGCAAGGAACTGGGCGGTTTGCTGGCCGGCGTGTCGTTGGCCTCGACGCCATTTCGCGAGGCGCTGGCCTCGCGTCTGGCAAGCGTGCGCGATTTTCTGCTGCTGTTCTTTTTTGTCAGCCTGGGCGCGAGCCTGGATTTTGGCCAGTTGCAGGGCAGCCTGCTGCCGGCCCTGGCGCTGTCGGTTTTTGTGTTGCTCGGCAAGCCACTGCTGGTGCTGCCGATCCTGAGCTTGGCCGGGTACGGCCGGCGCACGGCATTTCTGGCCAGTCTTACGGTTGGTCAGATCAGTGAGTTCTCGCTGATCCTGGTGACCTTGGCGGTCCAGGCCGGTCTGGTCGACACCGCCACGCAGGCACTGGTGACGGTTGTGGGCCTGGTCAGTATTGGCGCCAGCAGTTACCTGGTGACTTATTCGGGGCCGATCTATGCACGCCTTGAACCGTGGCTGGCGCGCTGGTTGAGCGACCATCCCGGCCGCCATGCCCAGGAACAGCCGCTACCGGTGGGGGCGGACGTCATCATTTTCGGTCTGGGGCGCTACGGCACCGCTATCGCCGAGGGTCTGCGCGCACGGGGCCTGAGCGTGGTGGGCGTGGACTTTGACCCGGAGATGGTTGCTCGTTGGCGCCAATTGGGTTTGCCAGCGCATTACGGCGATGCAGCAGACCCGGACTTTGCCAAGGCGCTGCCGTTGAGCAGCGCAACCTGGGTGGTGTGCGCTATTCCGGTGCATGGTGGCAGCTTGACCCATGATGACCCACGCCTGGCACTGGTGGATTCCTTGCGCGACCACGGGTACCAGCAACGCATCGCCGTGGCTATCCACCAACCCGACGATCTGCAGGCCCTGCGCAGTCGCGGCGTGGACCTGGTGTTACTGCCAATGGCGGATGCCGCCGCTGAAGCGGTGGATCTGATCACGACTCCACTGGACAAGTCGGAACGGATCGCTCGCGAATCACTGCTGGAAAAGGCGGTGTCGTAGATCGCACTGGCGACTCGGCGGCTGTTTCGGGGGTGCGTCCTTGAGTCATCCAAGGCTTCCCCTTGACCCCGGCATCGTGCTCTAGTTGCCCGGTCGCCGCTGATCGGCGCAGGCGTTTCTCAGACGGAGCCGAGACGATGCAGTTTGATCGCAAGGATGCCAAGGCCTGGTGTAAGCAACATATTCAGGATTACTACGAAGCGCCGCTGACGCCGATCACGCCAGACTTCCGGCTGGACGAGACGGGCCTGCGCGACAACGTCGAGGCTTATATCGACATGGGCATTCCCGGCCTGGTGGTCGGCGGATTTCTGGCCGAGGGCTGGAACATGACCACCAGCGAATGGCGCCGCTATCACGAGGTGATGGCCGACGCGGTGGCCGGGCGCATGGACCTGTGGACCATCATTCTGGAGTCCTCGCCGCGCCGGGCGCTGGAACAGATGCAGTTCGTGGAGTCACTCGGCTACACCGGTGCCGAAATCATGAATCCGGCCGTGCAGCTCAAGAGCGACGACGAGATCTTCGACTACTTCAAGTTCCTCACCGACTGCACCCACCTGGCGGTGTTCCTGTACCGCACGTATCTGGCTGGCAACCTGTTCAGCCACGACGTGCTGCGCCGACTGGCGCAAATCGACACCGTGGTGGGCATGAAGCAGGGCGGGCTGGTGTATGCCGAAACGCTCAAGCTGCGCCGCGACCTGCCGCCCGATTTCATTGTTTCCGACCCGCAGGAGGAGCTGTTTCTGCAGGATCTGAAATACGGTTCCCAGGTGCTGTGGGCGGAAGTTACGTACATTCTCTACGGCAAGAAGCGTCACCTGATGACGTCTTATATTCGCAAGGCCAAGGCGGGCGACTGGGCCGGCGCCGAGGCAGACTGGCAGGCATTGCGACCGGTAGCCAACTTCTGGGACGATCTGGTTACCTGGGAAGGCGTGTACAAAACCAAGACCTATGCCGCCTCGTTTGCCATCGTCAAACCCTGGTACGAGGCTATCGGCCTGAAGGCCGGGCCGAGCCTGCCGACCGTGCATCCGACCTCGCCACAGCGGGTGGAGTGGCTGCGCGAGCGATTGTCCGAACTTGGCGTTTGCTGAGTTCGTCCTTACTGGAGAAGCCCCGATGCTGATGCGCAGCAACGAGCCGGACTGGGACACCCTGGTTGACGATGGCAGCGCCCGCGTGAGTCGCCAGATCTTTGTCGACGAAGCGATTCACGCGCTGGAGATCGAGCGTATCTTCAACCGCTGCTGGCTGTTCGTGGGCCATGAATCGGAAATCCCGAACCCCGGTGACTACGTCACCCGCCGCATGGGCTCGGATCAGGTCATCCTCATGCGCGGTCCGGACTCGCGGGTGGGCGTATTTCTGAACAGCTGTTCGCACCGCGGCGTGAAGGTGTGCCGGGCCGATTCCGGCCATGCCAAGCAACTGATCTGCCCCTACCACGGCTGGACCTACGACACCGCCGGGCAATTGCTGACCACTGGCTTTGACGATTTCTATGCCGGCAAGCTGGATAAGCGCGCGAATGGGCTGAAGGCCGTGGCGCAGGTGGATACCCACGGCGGGCTGATCTTTGCCACCTTCGATCCGCAAGCCGTCAGCCTGGCCCAGTACCTGGGCGATTCGCGTTTTTACCTGGACCTGTACTTCAACCGCACGCCAGGCGGCATGGTGGTGCTGTCGCCGCCGCAGCGCTGGGTGGTGCGGGCCAACTGGAAAATGGGCGCGTTGAACTTCGGCACCGACAACCAGCACCTGTACCCGACCCATCTGGGTCCGACGGCCATGGAGTTGATTGGCGTGCCTACCGCCGCGGTCATGGCCGGGTTGGGCTCCAGCCACCAGGTCAGTCTGGCCGGTGGGCACGGCACGGTCAGCACGGTGGTGCCAGAAGACCATGTGGTGCCGTACTGTGGCCTGCATCAGGACCTTGTCGGGCTGTACGAAAAAACCCTCAGCCCGGCGCAACTGGACCTGCTGCGGCGCAACGTGGTCACGGT
Organism: Immundisolibacter sp.; assembly: GCF_041601295.1. Classification (NCBI taxonomy): domain Bacteria; kingdom Pseudomonadati; phylum Pseudomonadota; class Gammaproteobacteria; order Immundisolibacterales; family Immundisolibacteraceae; genus Immundisolibacter; species Immundisolibacter sp. The sequence continues at coordinate 5,057 of NZ_JBFIII010000044.1, read as the reverse complement.
CGGCAACATCTTTCCGCACCTGGCGTGGATTCAGCCGGCGCTGGACCTGGAGCGCAATGGCAAGCCAGTCGCCGGCGGCACGCTGCGCATCTGGCAGCCGCTGGGGCCGAATGCCATGGAACTGACCGCCTGGTACCTTGCCGAGCGCGAGGCGAGTGAGGAATGGAGACAGAAGGTGCTCGAAGCCGGCGTGCGTGGTTTTGGCATGACGGGCGTGTTCGAGGAAGACGACGTCGACGTGTGGTCCTCGGTCACCGACGTGTGCCAGGGCAGCCAGGCCCGGCAGGGCCAGGCAAGCTTCGAGACGGCACTGAATTTCGCCCCGGTGGATGACTTCAGCGGCCCCGGTACGGCCTATTTCCCGATGCTGCCCGAGTGCGAGCAATTCAACTTCCTGAAGCACTGGAAGGGCCTGATGCGCACGCCCTGAGCGCGCATTTCCTCTCTAACACCGAACGGACATTGCCTTGGACGAGCGTCTTTTTGCCCGCGTATATGAGCACCTGATGGACGAGGCCGCGCTGCTGGACACGCGGCAATTCCTGGCTTGGCACGCCACGTTGGCCGAGGACGTGCATTACGCCGTGTACGCCAACCTGGTGCGCATGCAGGGCGAGGAGGGTCCCAGCGGCGCGCCGCTGTTCCTGGAAAACCTGGCCAGCCTGCGCACCCGCTGCGAGCAGCTGTCCACGCCGGGCTTCAGCGTGGCGGACAACCCGCCAGCGGCGACACGGCATTTCGTGACCAACGTGCGCCTGCGCCCGACTGACTCCGCCGATACGTGTCGCGTGGACAGCAACGTGCTGGTCTACCGTACGCGCGGTTCCGACCTGCCGCCGTATTTCTTTTCCGCGGCGCGGGAGGACCTGTTTGCCGACACGCCGCAGGGGCTGCGCTTGCAACGGCGCGTCGTGCAGTGCGACGACGCCATCATCGGTACGCGGAATCTGAATTTCTTTGTCTGACCTGTGGTTGGCCCTACTACGGATAACGCTGGGCTAGGCGCTTTCCAACACCACCATGGCCACGGCTTGATCCCGTTCGTCAGCGATGCTCAGGTGCCAGCTGACGATGCCGCGACGGGCACAGTGCTCGGCGGCGGCGCCCGACAGTTCCAGTAGTGGCCGGCCTGAGGCGTCGTGGCTGACCGCGATCTGCGGCAGGGTCACGCCCTCGGCGATGCCGGTACCCAATGCCTTGCCGAATGCTTCCTTGGCGGCAAAGCGCTTGGCCAGGAACGCTGGCCGGTCCCGGGCGGCTTCGTAATCCGGCCACTCGTTAGGGGCCAGCAGGCGGCGTGCGAATCCGTCCCCGTGTTCCTCGACGATACGGGCGATGCGCGCCACCGCCACGATATCGACGCCGATGCCAGCAATCACGGCAGGGCCTTGGCGATGACGTGCTTGATCTCGGCCACCGCTGCACGCAGGCCGATGAACACGGCGCGGGCGACCAGCGCGTGGCCGATGTTGAGTTCGGTCACGCCGGGCAGGGCCGCCACAGCGGCCACATTGTCGAGGTTCAGGCCATGGCCGGCATTGACGGTCAGACCGAGTTCGCGGCCGTACTGAATCGCCTGGCGGATGCGCGCCAGTTCCAGCGTCCGTGGGTCGGGGTGCTCGGCGTCGGCGTAACGACCGGTGTGCAGTTCCACCAGCGGCGCGCGGCAGCGCCGGGCGGCATCGAGCTGGGCGGGATCCGGATCGATGAACAGCGATACCTGTATGCCGGCAGCGCTCAGTTGTGCCACGGCCTGTGCAATGCGCGCTTCCTGGCCGGCAACGTCGAGGCCACCTTCGGTGGTCAGTTCCTCGCGTCGCTCGGGCACCAGGCAGCAGTCCGAGGGTTGTAGCCGGCAGGCGATGGCCACCATCTGGTCGGTCACGGCCATCTCCAGATTCATCCGGCATGGCAGGCGCTGACGTAGCGTCGCCAGGTCGGCGTCCTGGATGTGGCGCCGGTCTTCACGCAAGTGCAGGGTGATGAAATCGGCACCGCCGGCCAGTGCTTCGAAGGCCGCGGCGACCGGGTCGGGATAGGACGTGCGGCGCGCCTGACGCAGCGTGGCAACGTGGTCGATATTGACGCCCAGCAGAGGCATGGATCAGTCCGGTGTTGTGGCGGCCGGCCGGCCGGCCAGCGCGTGGTAGAACTCGCGACTTTTCAGGGGCCGGTCGCCGAAGTGCCAGCTGATCTGCGCCCGCAGCAGACGCTTGCCGGCGGCAAGATGCCCGGCGTCGGTCAGCGTGCTGGCGTGCAGGGCCTGCAGGGCCGCTCCGGGCAGATCACCATCCTCGGCCCGGATCGGGCCGCGCTCGGGTCGATAGTGGTAGCGGCGGCCGGGGTCGATGGTCGCGCCGTCCGTGTCGTGTTCCAGCAGCAGGCCGTAGCCGAGTTCGGCCAACAGATCGCGCTCGAAATAGCGCAGCGCGGCCTCGCTGCCGGCCGGGGTGGTCAGTGCCGACAGGGTGCGTTGGTAGGCAAGGTAAACGCCAGGGTGCGCGTCCAGCCGCGCACAGGCACGCAGCAGTAGCTCATTCAAGTAAAAACCGGCGGCCAGCGCCGCCCCCCGTGGTGGATCGACGTAGCCGTCCGCTTCGGCCTGAGTCAAGGTCTTGAGGTCGCCCGACCCGCCCCAGGACAACAGCAACGGAGCGAAAGCCTGCAGCACTCCGGCCAGGCGGCCACGCCCGCCACGCGCCACGATACCGACGCGCCCATGGTCGCGGCTGAAGCACTCCAGTAGCAGGCTGGTGTCCCGATAGGGCCGCCGATGCAGAACATAGGCCGGCGCCAGCAGGATCGGCGCGCGGCTAGTCACTCTGGTATCCGAGCGTGCGCAGGGCGAGGTCGTCGTCGGTCCAGCCGCTGCGCTCGCGCACCCAAAGCCTTAAAAAAACGTGTGTCTCCAGCAGTGTTTCCAGGTCCACGCGTGCTTCGCTGCCTATCTGCTTGAGCATGGTGCCGCCCTTGCCAATGACGATGCCCTTGTGGCTGGCTCGCTCGACCCAGATTACGGCGCCGATTTCGGTGCCCGACGGCTGCTCGTCGAAGCTTTCGATGCTGACCGTGCACACGTACGGCAGCTCCTGGTGCAGGTGACGCATGAGCTTTTCGCGCACGATTTCGGCCGCCAGGAACGACTGGCTGCGGTCGGTGACCTGATCCGTCGGAAACAACGGCCCGCCTTCGGGCAGCAGGCGCCCGACGACCTGGACCAAGCGATCGATGCCGCTGCCCTTGCGCGCGCAGACAGGCACGATCTCGGAGAAGCAGCCCTGCGCGCCCAGGCGCTCAAGCTGTGGCAGCAGTGCCGCCTTGTCGGTAACCAGGTCGACCTTGTTGACCACTGCCACCGCCGGTTGGCCACCGGCCTTGACCAGTTCAACCACGCGCTGGTCCTGCTGCGTCCAGTGCGTGCCTTGCAGCACCACCAGCACCAGATCAACGCCCTCGAGGGCGCCGGTGGCGGTGCGGTTCAGGTAGCGGTTCAGCGCGCGGCCTTCGTCGGGGTGCATGCCGGGCGTGTCCACGAAAACCGCCTGAATGCCATCCTCGGTGCGGATGCCGAGCAGGCGATGGCGCGTGGTCTGCGGTTTGGCTGAGGTGATGGCGAGTTTCTGCCCCACCAGGCGATTGAGCAGGGTGGACTTGCCGACGTTGGGGCGACCCACGATGGCGACGTAGCCAGCGCGTTCAACGGGTGGGGTTTCAGACATGGGCTTGCAGGTGTTCCAGGGCGAGCGCGGCGGCGGTCTGTTCGGCCGCCCGGCGAGTACCGCCATTGCCATGGCAGGGTTGGTCGAGTGCGGGAACCCGGCATTCGACCGTGAACTGCCAAACTCCGGCCTGCTCCTGTTCGTCGATCAGATGATAGTGTGGGCGCTCCAGAGCGCGGCTTTGCAGCCATTCCTGAAGTCGGGTTTTGGGGTCTTTCAGCTCCTCGCCCGGTTGCAGTTGATCCAGTGTCGGGCCGAACAAGGACAGCACCCGTTCGCGGCAGACGTCCATGCCCGCGTCCAGATACACGGCGCAGATCACCGCCTCCAGCGCATCGGCCAGAATTGATGCGCGACGATGACCACCGCTCTTGCGCTCGCCAAGCCCAAGCTCAAGAAAACTGCCGAGCCGCAACTCGAGGGCAAGGGCCGCCAACGCGTCTCCGTTCACCAGCCGGGCACGTAACCGCGTCAGCTCGCCCTCGCTGGCACCCGTAAAGCGTTGCGACAGCGCCTCGGCGATCAGGAATCCCAGCACGGCGTCACCCAGGAACTCCAGGCGCTCGTTGTGCTGGCGCCGCGCGCTGCGATGAGTGAGCGCGAGGCGCAACAGTCCCGGGTCGGAAAAACGGTGTCCCAGGTGCAGTTGCAGGAGGTCTAGCGGGTCGGTCAAGGACCGTCGACCTGAATCTCGTGCTTGAAGTGCATAACGATGCTGATGTTGTAGAACAGCGGCGCCCTGTAGTCGTATTCGAGCGCAATGCGCTTTTTGCTGGTCTTCTTATCGTACTCGACCACCAGGTCGTCCTTGGTGGGCGTGAAGCTGTACAGCCCACTCATGTCGAAGCGTTTTTCCAGCAAGCGCCAGATGGTTGGCTTGGCCATTACGCCGACGTTACTGTCTTCTGCCAGGGAATTGATTCCCTTGCGTACGGCAAAGGCCTCGTAGTAGCCCGGATACATCGCCAGGCCGACCATAAAGAAAAGCACTGCCACCGCAAGGGCAATGCTGAGCGAAAACATGGACCAGCCGCCCTGGCGGGCGGATACCGTCGTTTGCATGCCAGCACCTCTCAGTTCACACGCCGAGTGTTAATACGGCATGGCCCATTATGAACCCGCCTGCTTAAAGAAGCGCTGAATAAATCCATCCTGGATTTCTCAGCGCCCGCCATCGGAAAAGCGTGATTTTCCGATGGCTCACAAAATCAGTGGCTTACAGCCACAGACTTTGGCAGCGCATTCGTGCGCTGCGGGAAACACTGAATACTTCAGCGTCCCCTTAATCGTGGCAGTGACCTTCAGGGAATGCTGCTGCCGATACGCCGCCAGTTGATG
>NZ_JBFIII010000043.1 GCF_041601295.1 Immundisolibacter sp. | reverse complement strand
GTCCGCTACGGGATGCCGTAACCTGGGGTCGGGGTAATGGCGCCACAGATGGCGCTCTTCGTTCGCTGTCTTGGCAGTGAGCCGGTGACGGGTTTAAGTCCAAGCGCTCTGCGCCAACCGATGCGGCCCGATCGAAAGCCGTGTCTAGGCCCAGCACCGAAAAGCCGGAGGTACTCATCCGGCCTGGCGCGGCACCATTACCCCCGCTTTGATACCCCCCCACTACGGCGAATGCCCGTTGCCCGCGGTAAGGGGGCGGCAAGAAGGCCCATAAAACCGCTGGGCTGACCTGACAGCCCGGATGGTAGGTATATTTCAGGCTAATACCTTGCGCATACAGGCGACCATGAGCGTCAAAGGCTGGCCGTTTTTCATATCAATCGTCTTGTTAGGCTCCGCTTCAACCGCCTCTGCCGCGATCATGTGTCCGGACGGACGCTATGTCTTACGCGGCCCCTGCGTGATGTGCCCGGATGGCACCTTCATCGGTGGTGGCGCACGCTGCGAGTTGGCCCCCGATGGACATTTTGTGCCAGAAACGCCGCAGGGGCCGCAAAGGGCTCCAGACGGCAGCTTTGTCCCCGGCGGGCACGGAATCACGATGTGCCCGGATGAAACATTTGTGGCCGGAACGCGCTGCATCATGACGCCGGACGGCAACTGGTTGGGGCAATGAGGAACGCCGTCACTGGCTGCTTGAAACCTCGCGGTCGGCGAGTCGGCGACCCAAGGATCCGTCCAAAATGCGCGTAAGCGTGTTCACTGCTACTCGCAGTTTGGCCGCCACCCTGCCGGCAGCGGAACCGGCATCGCCGATGGCGATACGCTCACCGTGCTGCAGGATGACCAGCAAGTCGGGGTCCGCCTGAGCGAAATCGACGCGCCGGAGCGCGCCCAACCCTGGGCACACGCTCTTGGCAATCCTTTGCTGACCTGTGCTTCAAAGTTCAAGCGCAGCTATGTGTCGAAGGCGAAGACCGCTACGGCCGGACATTGGCCGGCGTGATCTCGAAGAGGAATCGACGCCAACACGCAGCAGGTACGGCTGGACATGGCGTGGGTCTATGCCCAGTACGCGAAAGACGCGTCCTTGCCGCCCCTACAGGCCTAAAGGCGTCGACGCGTGTGCTCTTTCTCGATCAGGAACCGTCATTTGTAGTCACGCGCCCAAGCTAATTGCGCCCATGTCACTTTGCTGGCCCCGTCAGCATCCTTCGCCGGCGCAAAGGCAGGCTGCTCGCGGCTGCGCAGTTCCTGATCGTGGGTTAACGTTTGGTCCATCGTCAGTGCCTCCAGTGGTTGAAAACCAACGGCAGTCACAAATGGTAGGCGGGTGGGCTGGCAGGCTATTCTTTAGCTTGTAACGTGTTGTTTTTATAAGGCGATTGGCGGAGAGGGTGGGATTCGAACCCACGTGGAGCTTACGCCCCCAACGGATTTCGAGTCCGCGCCGGTATGACCACTTCGGTACCTCTCCGTGAGGTGGCCACAGGGGCCATTAGGTTTGCTCAGGGACGCAACTAATATACCATCCGCGGCCCGTCCGCAGCCTGCAGAGCGCCATCGTTCGCGCCGGCACGCGGTCCCAGAGGCTACCGAGTGAAATACGGACTCCCCGAATGGTGGGGTGCGGGCCTGGCCACGGCCCTGCTGTTGATGCTGGTGTACTGGCAGGACCTGGCGCAGCGACACCCACAACTGTCGCGGCTGGAACGCATTCAAAGTCTTGGAACCCTGCGCGTAGGCGTGCCGGTGGATCTGGGTATCGACCACGCGGCATTTCAGGACTTGCACCACAGCATGCTGCGCGAATTCGCCAATCGGCTCGACGTCAATCTGGAGCTGGTTGAGGGCGACTCGCAGACAGCGCTGCTGGACATGTTGACCCATGACGAGGTTGATATCGTCGTGCCTGGTCAGCCGCTTCCCAACCGTTTGCCGGGGCACCTGCGTCAGGCGCCGACCTACGCGGACAGTCAAACGCACGTCGCGTGCGGAGCTCACGTGGTACCGCCGGCTGACGTGTTCGCCAGGACCGACCTTAGGCAGCTTTGGATATCCGATGGCGATGGCTACACGGAGCGCCTGGCTGAGGCCGGTTTAAAGCGCGTTAGGCTTGCTCAGGTATCGTCCTTGGGTAGCGTCGCTTTATTGGAGCAGGTGGCTGGCGGGGAGGTGCCCTGCACCTTGGCCGAACGTCATCAGATTGAGCGGGCTCGCCAGCGCATGCCCATGCTCAAGGTAGGGGCCAGCGTCGGTCCGCCCGGTGGGATTGGCTGGGTGCTGCGCAAGATGCGGGATGACTCGCTGAGCCAACAGGTCGACCGGTTCATGCTGAAGGCCCGTAGCAGTGGTCTCCTGGCGCAGCTGCGGCTGCAAGAGCGCGGCCTGCGAAAACGCTTCGATGTCGTTGATCTGCGCGGATTTCAGCTGGCGATGGCGACCAAGCTGCCGCTTTATGAGGACTATTTCCGCCGCGCTGGCGCAAGCCACGGCATCGACTGGCGCCTGCTGGCGGCGCTCGGGTATCAGGAGTCGCGCTGGAATCCGCGGGCTATATCACCCCAAGGCGCGCGTGGCTTGATGATGCTGATGGCACCCACGGCCCGCCAGGTCGGCATCAGTAATCGGCTCGATCCACATCAGTCAATCACCGCCAGCGCACGTTACCTGGCGCGTTTGCGAGATGATTTCGGCGACGCGGTACCCGAGCCGGATCGTACCTGGCTTGCGGTGGCCGCCTATAACCTGGGTCCAAACAAGCTGGCGCGTGCCCGGCAGTCAGTGCGTGCCAGCGGCGGCAACCCGGATCGGTGGGTGGAAGTTCGCCAGGCCCTTCCCGCGTATCTTGGGCGGGGTACGGGCGCCTGGGAGCCGGTATTTCATGTCGAGGGCGTGCGCCGCTACTTCGCCCTGTTGAGCCTTGGACGGGCTGAAGCCGCGCTGGCTGTATCGCGTGTTAGCCGGCCCGCCGTCGACGCCAGCGCCGCAGGCGGCTCAAGGTCAGGACAGGGCCGGATACGGCGTAGGTCAGGGACAGGCTGAACAGGACCAGCGGTGGATCAGTAGACAATACCGCCAGGCCGATGGCGATCAACACGGCGGCAAAGAACGGAATGCGGCCGCGCAAATCGAAGTCCTTGAAGCTCAGGTAGCGCAGATTGCTGACCATGAGCCCGCCGCCACCGATGGTTACCAGGATCGCCAGCGGCATGCCAAGCCAGGCTGGCGAATCGAAGCTGTGCCCGGCCCACACGGTGCTGGCGATCAGCGCCGCGGCGGATGGGCTGGGCAGGCCCTGGAAGTACTTTTTGCCGTAGACCTGTGGCTGAGTGTTGAAGCGGGCCAGGCGCAGTGCCGCCGATGCGGCGTAAAAAAATGCCAGCAACCAGCCGACCTTGCCCAGGTCCTGCAGGGCCCAGTCATAGACCAGCAGCGCGGGTGCCACGCCAAAGGCCACCATGTCGCTGAGCGAGTCATACTCGGCGCCAAAATCTGTCTCGGTGCCGGTCAGGCGCGCGACCCGGCCGTCCAGTCCGTCGGTAACGATGGACACGAATACCGCCGCGCAGGCGGGGCCAAAATCGCCCCGTGCCGCGGCAACGATGGAGTAGAAGCCCGCAAACAAGCCCAGCGTTGTGAACAGGTTGGGCAGTATGTAGATGCCTCGACGCCGAGGCCGGCCAGTGGGCAGCTGCATACCGGGTTCCGCCTGTCTAGTTCCGTGAACGGTCGACCACGCGCGTGGCCTTGATCCACGGCATCATGTCCCGCAGTTGGCCGCCGACCTGCTCGATCGGGTGTTCCTGGCCCAGGCGACGCATGGCTTTGAGCATCGGGGCACCGGCGCGGTTCTCGGCGATGAAGTCGCGAGCGAACTGACCGGTCTGAATTTCCTTAAGGATGCGCCGCATCTCGGCCTTGGTTTCATCGGTGACGATGCGAGGACCACGCGTGAAGTCGCCGTATTCGGCGGTATTCGAGATCGAATAACGCATGTTGGCGATGCCGCCCTCATACATCAGGTCGACGATCAGTTTCAGTTCGTGCAGGCACTCGAAGTACGCCATTTCGGGCGCGTAGCCGGCTTCCACCAGCGTCTCGAAACCGGCCATCACCAGCGCCGAGGCGCCACCGCACAGAACCGCCTGTTCGCCGAACAGATCGGTTTCGGTCTCCTCGCGGAAATTGGTTTCGATTACCCCGGCGCGGCCACCGCCGATGGCCGATGCATAAGCCAGCGCGGTGTCGCGGGCGCTGCCGGAAACATCCTGATGTACGGCGATCAGGCACGGCACGCCGCCGCCCTGGGTGTAGGTGTTGCGCACCAGGTGGCCCGGGCCCTTGGGAGCGATCATGAACACGTCAAGATCGGCACGTGGCTCGATCTGCCCGAAGTGGATGTTGAAGCCATGCGCGAAGGCCAGTCCGGCGCCCTGTTTCAGGTTCGGCGCGATCACGTCCGTGTACAGCTGCGCCTGATGTTCGTCCGGCACCAGCACCATCACCAGGTCGGCTTCGCGCACCGCATGTTCGGGCGACAGCACGGTCAGGCCCGCATTCTTGGCCTTGGCCACCGAGGCCGAACTGTCGCGCAGGCCGACCCGCACTTCGACGCCGGATTCCTTCAGGTTCAGCGCGTGGGCATGGCCCTGCGAGCCGTAGCCTAGGATGGTGACCTTCTTGCCCTGGATGAGGGAAAGGTCGGCGTCCTTGTCGTAGTAGATATTCATGGTGCTATTACCGGAGGATTGACGGGAAAATCAGGAGCGCAGCGCCTTGGCGCCGCGCGAGATGGCCGAGGGCCCACTGCGTACCAGTTCGATGATGCTGGCCGGGTCGAGCGAGCCGACGAAAGCGGTCAACTTGTCGCCGCTGCCGGTCACCTCCACCACGTAGCTGCCGCGGGTGATGTCCACCACCTGGCCACGGAATGCCGAGGTCAGGCGGGCGATCTCGTCACGCGACGCCGCTGTTGCGGCCTTGACCTTGACCAGCAAAAGCTCGCGTTCGATGTGGGCGCCTTCGGTGACGTCCATCAGCCTGACCACGTCCAGCAGCTTGTTCAGCTGCTTGGTGATCTGCTCGACGATGGCGTCATCGCCGCTGGTGACCAGCGTCATGCGCGACAGGCTGGGCTCGTCGGTGGGGGCGACGCTCAGGGACTCTATGTTGTAACCGCGGGCGGAGACCAGACCAGCCACGCGCGACAGAGCACCTGGCTCGTTTTCCAGCAACAGGGACAGGATATGCCGCATCAGGCCAGTTCCCGGTCGCGCAGGCCAAGCTGGTGTGGCGACAGGCGCATCTCGTGCTGGCCCTTCCCGGCCTCGATCATTGGGTAGACGTTCTCTGAAGCATCGGTGATGAAGTCCATGAATACCAGCCGGTCCTTGAGTGCGAACGCCTCGCGTAATGCACCTTCCACATCGGCTGCGCGTTCGATCAGCATGCCGACGTGGCCATAGGCTTCGGCCAGTTTGACGAAATCCGGAAGCGCATCCATGTACGAGTGCGAGTAGCGGCTTTTGTACTGGAACTCCTGCCACTGGCGGACCATGCCCATGTAGCGGTTGTTCAGGTTGATGATCTTGATCGGCAGCTCGTACTGCTTGGCCGTGGACAGCTCCTGGATACACATCTGGATGCTCGCATCGCCGGTGACGCAGACCACGTCGGCATCGCGATAGGCGAGCTTCACGCCCAGCGCCGCTGGCAGGCCAAAGCCCATGGTGCCCAGGCCGCCGGAGTTGATCCAGCGGTTGGGCTCATTGAAGCCGTAGAACTGCGCCGCCCACATCTGGTGCTGGCCGACATCGGACGCCACATAGGCATTGCCGCCCGTGATGCGGTGCAGGGCTTCCAGCACTGCCTGTGGCTTGATCAACGCGCTGCTCTTGTCGTAGGCCAGACACCGCTGGGCACGCCACGCTTCGATGCGCTGCCACCAGGCCTTCAGCGATTCGGCATCGGGTGTCTGGGCGAGACTGTCAAGCGCCGCCATCAGGTCTTCCAGCACTGAAACCACCGTGCCAACGATGGGCACTTCTACCTTCACGTTCTTGGCGATCGACGCCGGGTCGATATCGACGTGGATGATGCGCGCGTGCGGGCAGAAGCTTGCCAGCTCGCCGGTCACCCGGTCGTCGAAGCGGGCGCCTACGGCCAGCAGCACGTCGCACTCGTGCATGGCCATGTTGGCCTCGATGGTGCCGTGCATGCCGAGCATGCCAAGAAACTGCCGATCATCCGCCGGGTAGGCACCCAGGCCCATCAAGGTGTTGGTGATCGGAAAGCCCAGCCGCCGCGTGAGCTGCCTCAGCTGCGCCGAACCCTTGCCCAGGATCACGCCGCCACCGGTGTAAATCATCGGGCGCTTGGCCTTGACCAGCAACTGCGCGGCCTTGCGAATTTGCCCCGGGTGGCCTTTCTCCACGGGGCTGTAGGAGCGCATCTCGACCTGGGCTGGGTAGACGTAACGTGTGCGGTTGGCGGTCACGTCCTTGGGCACGTCGACAACCACCGGGCCGGGACGGCCGGTAGTGGCGATATAGAACGCCTTGCGCAGGGTGAGGGCAAGATCGGCGACGTCCTTGACCAGGAAGTTGTGCTTCACGCACGGCCGGGTGATGCCGACGGTGTCGGCTTCCTGGAAAGCGTCGTTGCCGATCAGGTGGGTCGCCACCTGGCCGGTGATGACCACCATCGGTATCGAGTCCATGTAGGCGGTGGCAATGCCGGTCACGGCATTGGTCGCGCCCGGGCCGGAGGTGACCAGCACCACGCCCGGCTGGCCGGTGGCGCGGGCATAGCCGTCTGCGGCGTGAGTCGCGGCCTGCTCGTGGCGCACCAGGATATGTTCGACCTCCTGCTGACCGTACAGGGCATCGTAGATGTGCAGCACCGCGCCACCCGGGTAGCCGAACACAAACTGCACGCCCTGATCGCGCAGGAAACGGACAATGATCTCGGCGCCGGTGAGTTCCACGTGCCCTCCGGTATAGATGTGCGCTGTGGGGTGGGATACGGACGCAGCGTCCGAAAAAAGGTCGGCGAGGATAGCAGATTCGGCCGCTGCGCTGGCTATTGGCCCGCGCGTTGTTGGCAATACAGGGCCGCTGCTAGAATCGCACGCTCCGCGGCGCACCGAAGCGCGGCTCGAGACCCGCCAGAACCCTTCGACGAGGGGTCTGGCGCGCACCGCCATTCAGGCCCTGACACTCAGGGAATCCTGAACAAACCGACAACAGGAACCGCGATGGCCGACTGCATCAAACTAGAAATCGAAGGGCAGATCCACGAGTTTCCGGTGATGACCGGCTCGGAGGGTGAAAAAGCCATCGATATCAGCGACCTGCGCGCGCGGACCGGGTACATCACGATGGATCCGGCATATATGAATACCGGTGCGACCACCAGTGCCATCACCTTTCTGGACGGTGAGCAGGGCATCCTGCGCTACCGCGGCATTCCGATCGAACAGTTGGCCGAGAACTCGTCGTTCACCGAAACGGCGCACCTGCTGATTTACGGCCATTTGCCAAACCAGGCCGAACTGAAGGCGTTTCGCGCCCAGGTGAGTCGTCACTCCATGATCCATGAGGGTTTGAAGGAACTGATCGACCGCTTCCCGCCCGGGGCGCACCCGATGGCCATCCTGTCGTCGGCGGTGTGTGCCATGTCCGCCTACTACCCGGAGCTGGCCAAGATGGACCAGACGCCGGACGAGGTGGAGCTGTCGATCGTGCGTCTGTTCGCCAAGATCACCACCATCGCGGCGTATGCGTACAAGCAATCCATTGGCCACCCATTGCTGTATCCGGACAACAGCCTCGGCTATTGCGCCAATTTCCTGCGCATGATGTTCGGCGTGCCGTGCGAGCCTTACGTGGTGGATGAGGATCTGGTCAAGGCCCTGAAGGTTCTGCTCATCCTGCATGCCGACCACGAACAGAACTGTTCCACCTCCACCGTGCGCCTGGTGGGTTCCTCGCGGGCCAACCTGTTCGCGGCCGTATCGGCCGGAATCCTAGCCCTGTGGGGGCCGCTGCACGGCGGTGCCAATCAGGAAGTGCTGGAAATGCTGGAAGAAATCCAGCGTGACGGTGGCGATGTGCAGAAATTCGTCCTCAAGGCCAAGGATCCGAACGACGCATTCCGCCTGATGGGCTTTGGCCACCGCGTCTACAAGAACTACGACCCGCGCGCCACGATCATCAAGCGCACTGCCGACACGGTGCTTGCCAAGCTCGGGCAGGAGGACGAGCCGCTGCTCAAGATCGCCAAGCAGCTTGAGGAAGCGGCCCGTTCGGACAGCTATTTCGTCGACCGTAAGCTGTACCCGAACGTCGATTTCTATTCCGGAATCATCTATCACGCCATGGGCATCCCGGCCAATATGTTCACGGTGATGTTTGCGATCGGTCGCCTGCCCGGCTGGATCGCGCAGTGGAAGGAGATGCTGGACCAGGGTGCCAAGATCGGTCGCCCGCGGCAGATCTATGTCGGCTCGACCGAGCGCGATTACACGCCCATCAAGGCCCGTCCATAGTTGCCTCGGTGCCGTGCCTGTCACTGCCTGACCAGGTTTTTAAGTTAGTTTCCACCGATCCGTGCAAGCGGTGGCGGTAGTCCCCGGGGGAGGGTGACGTTTGAGCGGCAATACTATTCTCGACCGTCTGGATGCTGCCCGGGCGGCGGCACAGCTTGGCGGCGGCACGGACCGCATCGCGGCGCAGCATGGCAAGGGCAAGCTGACGGCGCGTGAGCGCATCGGCTTGCTGCTGGACACCGATTCGTTCTGCGAGCTCGACACGCTCAAGCAGCACCGCTGCCAGGATTTCGGCATCGGCGACAAGCAGTTCCCCGGCGACGGCGTGGTGACCGGATACGGCACCATCAACGGCCGCTTGACCTTCGTTTTCTCGCAGGATTTCACCGTGTTCGGCGGCGCGCTGTCGGAAACCCATGCCGAGAAAATCTGCAAGGTCATGGACCGGGCGGTCGAGGTTGGCGCGCCGGTGATCGGCCTGAACGACTCCGGCGGCGCGCGCATCCAGGAAGGCGTGGCGTCGCTGGGCGGGTACGCGGAAATTTTCTGGCGCAACGTACAGGCCTCCGGCGTGGTGCCGCAGCTGTCGATCATCATGGGTCCGTGCGCCGGCGGTGCCGTGTACTCGCCGGCCATGACCGACTTCATCTTCATGGTGAAGGACAGTTCCTACATGTTTGTGACCGGCCCCAACGTGGTCAAAACGGTCACTCACGAGGACGTCACCTCCGAAGACCTGGGCGGCGCGGTCACCCACACGGCCAAATCCGGCGTGGCGGATCTCGCGCTCGAAAACGACATCGAGGCCATGGTCCAGACGCGGCGGCTGTTCGATTTTCTGCCGCTGAACAACCTCGAAACCCCGCCCGGCTATCCCTGCGACGATCCGGCCGACCGGGTCGAGCTGTCGCTGGACACGCTGGTGCCAGAGAACGCCACCCAGCCGTACGACATCAAGCAGCTGATCCACAAGATTGTCGATCACTGCGATTTTTTCGAGATACAGCCCGAGTACGCCAAAAATATCGTCATCGGCTTTGCCCGCATGGAAGGCCGCACAGTCGGCATCGTCGCCAACAATCCGAAGGTCCTGGCCGGCGTGCTGGACATCGACTCCTCGCGCAAGGCGGCGCGCTTCGTGCGCTTTTGCGACTGCTTCAACGTGCCGCTGGTGACCCTGGTCGACGTGCCGGGCTTCCTGCCGGGCACCACCCAGGAGCGCGGCGGCATTATCAAGCACGGCGCCAAGCTGCTGTATGCCTACGCCGAGGCCACAGTGCCCAAGCTCACGGTCATCACCCGCAAGGCCTATGGCGGCGCCTACGACGTGATGAGCAGCAAGCACATTCGCGGCGACATCAACTACGCCTGGCCAACGGCCGAGATCGCCGTCATGGGCCCCAAGGGTGCGGTCGAGGTCATGTACCGGCGTCAGATCGACCAGTCGGCCGACCCGGTCGCCGAGACTGCTCGCCTGGAGCAGGAGTACCGCGAGCGTTTCGCCAACCCCTTCGTGGCAGCCGAGCGCGGCTTCATCGACGACGTGATCACGCCCAGCCACACCCGCCAGCACCTGTGCCGGGCGCTGCGCATGCTGGCCAACAAGAGCGTGCAGCGACCATTCAAGAAACACGGCAATATTCCGCTCTAAGCTACTGAAACAAAGATGCCCCTTTTCGAAAAAATTCTGATCGCCAACCGCGGCGAGATTGCCTGCCGGGTGATTCGTTCCTGTAATCGCTTGGGTATTGCCACGGTTGCCATCTACTCCGACGCCGACAAAAATGCCCTCCACGTGCGCATGGCCGACGAGGCCTGGCCGGTCGGCCCGGCGCCCAGCGCCCAGTCCTACCTCAACGTCGAACGTATCCTTGAAGTCATCGCCGCCAGCGGGGCGCAGGCGGTGCACCCGGGCTACGGCTTTTTGTCCGAAAACGCCGACTTCGCCCGCCGACTGGAGGAAGCCGGCGTGGTGTTCATCGGCCCGCCGCAGGGCGCCGTGCGCGCCATGGGCGACAAGATCGAGTCCAAGAAACTGGCCGTCAAGGCGGGCGTCAGCACCGTGCCCGGTTACGTCGGCATCATCGACACCCCCGACGAGGCCGCGCGCATCGCCGAGCAGATCGGCTTCCCGGTCATGATCAAGGCCACCGCCGGTGGCGGCGGCAAGGGCATGCGGGTGGTCAACCGGCGCGAGGAAATGGCCGAGGGCTTTCGCGCCGCCGCCTCCGAGGCACGTTCGAGTTTCGGCGACGACCGGGTGTTCATCGAGAAATACATCACCCGCCCGCGCCACATCGAGATTCAGGTGCTCGGCGACCGGCAGGGCAACATCGTGTACCTGGGCGAGCGCGAGTGCTCCATCCAGCGCCGGCACCAGAAGGTGATCGAGGAAGCGCCGAGCCTGTTCCTGACGCCCGAAGTGCGCCGCGCGATGGGCGAGCAGGCGGTGGCCTTGGCCCGGGCCGTGGATTACCACTCGGCCGGCACGGTGGAGTTCATCGTCGACCAGGAGCGCAACTTCTACTTCCTGGAGATGAACACCCGCCTGCAGGTCGAACACCCGGTCACCGAGCTGGTGACTGGCGTGGACCTGGTCGAGCAGATGATCCGCATTGCTGCCGGTGAGCCGCTGGAATTCAGCCAGGCCGACGTTACTCTGACCGGCTGGGCCATTGAGGCGCGCGTTTACGCAGAGGACGCCCGGCGCGGCTTTCTGCCCTCCATCGGTCGACTGACTGATTACCGGGAACCCACCGGCCCCGGTATTCGGGTCGATTCGGGCACCTACGAGGGCGGTGAGATTTCCATGTATTACGATCCGATGATCGCCAAGCTGATCGCCTACGGCGCCGATCGCGAACAGGCCACGGCGCGCCTGCTGGATGCCCTGGACGGCTACGACATCCGCGGCGTGACCACCAATCTGGACTTCCTGGGCAGCCTGTTGGCCCACCCCCGTTTCCAGGCAGGTGATATTTCGACCAGTCTCATTGCCGAGGAATACCCCGATGGTTACGTCGACCCCCCGGTTGACGAGCGCGAGCGCGAGCAGTTCGCCGTCATCGCCGCCTACATCCGCGCCCAGCAGGAACTGCGCGCCCGCCATGTGCATGCCGGAGACGCCGACAGTCCCTGGAAACTGCTGAAACGCGCAGGGCAGGGAGGCTGACACATGGCGGATAAGGACCAGGCGTATTACGTGACAGTCCAGGGCGAGCCGGTGCGCCTGGATATTGGCGAAGTTGACCAGGGCAGCGCACGGTTTGCCATCGGCGAGCACACCCACGTGGTGCAGGGTCGCTTCCACCCCGGCCAGGCCTTGCAGGAACTGACCATCGATGGCTACCCGGTGAGGTTCCGGGTGGAGCAGGCGGCGGGGCGATTGACCATCAGTCGTCGCGGACGGCGCGTGAGCACACGGGCGCTGAGCGCGCTGGAGCACGAGCTGTACAGCCTGATGCCGAAGAAACAGGCACCGGATACCTCCAACCTGGTTCTGTCGCCCATGCCAGGCAAGCTGATCGCGCTATACGTGGAGAATGGCGAGCACGTCAAAGCCGGCGCACCACTGTGTGTGATTGAGGCGATGAAGATGGAAAACGTGCTCCACGCGGAGCGTGACGGCACGGTAGTCAAACTGGAGGTCCAGGCCGGTCAAACGGTGGACGCCGACCAGCTGCTGATCCAGTTCGCTTCCGTTGGCTGAAGGCAGATGATCGGTCGCCTGAACCACATCGCCATCGCCACGCCAGATCTACGCGCCGCGGCGCTGCGTTACCGCGAGTCCCTGGCCGCCCCGGCGCAGGTGTCGGAACCCCTGGCGTTGCCCGAGCATGGCGTCACCACGGTGTTCGTGGACACCGGCAATACCAAGCTGGAGCTGCTGGAGCCTCTCGGCGAGCACTCACCGATCGCCAAGTTCCTGGAAAAGAACCCGGACGGTGGCTTGCACCACCTGTGCTTTGAAGTTCCGGACCTTGCCGCGGCCATTGCCACGGTCAGGGCCGCCAATATCCGCGTGCTGGGCGAGCCGCGCATTGGCGCGCACGGCCTGCCGGTGGTGTTCCTGCATCCCAAAGACTGTGGCGGGGTGTTAATGGAGCTTGAGGAAACGGCGCCGGCCTCGGCCGGACATCGCTGATCGGCGCGCGCCGTTCAGGGCGTGATCACCACGCCGAGCGGGTCGCCCGTTTTCGCCATCACCGCCGCGATTGCCTCATTGGCTTGTGCCAGGGGAAAGCGGTGCGTGATGAAATGGGTGAAATCCACCACGCCGCTGCGCATCAGGTCGACCACGCGCGGATAGGTGCCCGGCCCCATGCCAACGGAGCCGGTTACCTCGATCTCGCTCAGCATGAAGTGGCGGTAATCGATGTTGATCGGTCCGCGCACGCCGCCGATCAGCACCGCGCGTCCGCCGCGCCGCAGCAGGCCGATGGCGCGCTGGGTGACATCCAGCGCCGTTGGCAGGCAATCAATCAGCACGTCCGCGCCCTTTTGGGGTAACAGCGCCCGTACGCCTTCAAGTTCGGGGTCCGTTCCGGCTGCGTGGGATATGACGGTCGCGGGGTGTACCTGACGCACCCGTTCCAGACGCGCCGCGTCGCGCGCAATCGCCACGATGGTGGTGGCACCTAGGGCGTGCGCGCACATCACCGCACAGGTACCGAGCGCGCCGCTGGCACCGGTGACGATCACCGTGGCACCCGCGCGAACATGGGCGCGTTCCGCGGCTTTGAGGGCCACGCCGAGGAAAGCGATCTTGGCCGCTTGTTCAAAGGAAATCGTATCGGGCAGCGGATTGGCGTTGCCGGCGGGAATCAGCATGTATTCGGCAAAACCACCGTCACCGTAGCGCTCGAACCGTTCGCGTCCGGGCGGGGCGAAGTAGCTCATGCCCATCACCGCGTACTGGGCGCAGTAGTTGCCGTTGCCGTTCCGGCAATCGGCGCATTGGCCACAGGACAGCGACGGCGAGACGAACACCCGATCGCCCTCGCGGACCTGGCGGACATTGCTGCCCACCGCGGCTATCGTGCCTGCCGGTTCGTGGCCGATGATCAGGGGCCGCCGGTTCAGCGGCAGCATGCCGTGGATGAGCTGGTGGTCGCCGTCCTGGGTGCCGCAAGCGGCGATCTTGACCAGCACGTCGTCGGGGCCGACTTCCGGGACCGGCACCTGCTCGATGCGCAGCGCTTCGCCCACCTCGTGCAGCCGTGCAGCCAGCATTGTCTTAGGCATCGTTCCCCCCGCGCCGCCAAGCGCCACTACGTTTTTCCCATTCAACCGATGGAGTAATACACCACCGGGTCGGTATTGTGTTCCGGTCCCATGACCCGGGTCTGGCCGCCCGCGCGTTCGATCGCGCGGGACACGTCACTGTCCGGATCATTCAGATCACCAAAGAAAATGGCCTCATACACACATGCTTCCGCACAGGCGGTGGTCTGGCCCGCGTCAACGCGCTGGGTGCAGAAATTGCACTTCTGCATCACGTTCTCGGCCTCGTTGAACTCGATCACCCCATATGGGCAGACGAAGGTGCAGCGTCGACAGCCCTGGCCAAGGCACTCGTCCTCGTTCAGTACCACGATGCCGTCGGGCCGACGCGACAGCGCCTGGGTGGGACATACGTTCAGGCACGGCGCGTCACGGCAGTGCATGCACAAGGTAGGTTCCCAGGTCATCTTGACGTTGGGATAGGTGCCGGACGGGGTGTCGGTGTGTGCGCCGCCCAGGGTCTTCACGTTCATGAAGCTCTTGCCCAGGGGTGGGTCGTTTTCGATCTTGCAGGCGACCGAGCAGGCCTGACAGCCGATGCAGCGCTCGACATCCACGAACATGCCGTACTGGAGGCTCATGCCGCGGCCTCGTCGTGGCGCTCGATCTGTACCAGGCAATCGAAAATCTGGTCGGCCAGGCCATAGGGCGTCAGACCCGGCGAAGGTGCGTTCTGCGCGAACTGTTTCCACATGCCCCAGTAAACCTGGAACGCCGGGTTGATCATGTCCGGAGTAGGCAGGTTCAGGGGACGCAGCAGATCCTGATAATGCCCGTGCGGAAAGTCCCGTGGCCACCAGCCATGTTCCATCCAGGCAGTGCCAGGCCGGATGCCATCCGACAGCTGGACGCGTACCCGGAAGTCACCGCGGTCGTTATAGACCCGGACCCAGTCCTCTTCGCCGAGGCCGCGCTGCAGGGCATCGGTTGGGTTCAGCCGGATTCGCGGCTCCGGGTTCAGCTCTTTGGTCGTGCGGTAGTACGACTGGCTCTGGTTGGTGAACTTGCGTCGTCCGGTGAAGAACTGTAACGGATAGCGTTGCGCGAGTTCGCTGCGTTTACCTTCGCCCGGCTCTTTATGGCTGGGCAGGGCTTCGCCCAAATGATGCAGGTACTCGGCGTAAAACTCGATGCGCCCGGAAGGGCTCGGGAAGCGCTTGTCGGCAAACGAGATGTGCGGTTTTTCCGCGCCCTTGCCACGCACGATGCCTCCTTCCGCCCGCAGCCGGTCCAGGGTGATGCCGTCCTGGGTTGGGTGATCCAGCATCGCCGCCAGGTACTGTTCCGTGTTCTGGGTAAAGTGCTCGCCAAGACCCAGGCGCCGTGCCAGCTCGGATACGATTTCGACGTCCGATTTGGCCTCATGCATCGGGGCGATGGCCTGTTGCGAGAGGATGGTGCAGCCCAGGGCGCCATACAGGTCGGTACGCTCGAAGATGGTCGTGCCGGGCAACACGATGTCGGCGAACTGGGCGGTTGTGGACTCAACGATGTCCACGGCCACGATGAAGTCCAGTTTGGGAAATATCTGCTCGGTCCACACCCGTCGGTTGGGTATGGACCCCAGCAGGTTGGTACCCAGGACCACCATCGCCTTTATCGGCCAGGGCTTGCCGGTGATGATCGCATGGTGACCTTCACTGATGTGCAGGCGGTGACTGCGACGCCCATCCGCGGCGTACACCGGCGACGAGTTGAGCATTGGGGAATAGGCCTTGCACCAGCCACTGGCACCGCCACCGCTGCGCCCTACGTCACCCGTAAGCGCGGCCAGTGCCAGGATCGCCCGCGCGTTGAGGTCGCCGTGAAAGGTGCGGCAGACGCCAAATCCGATCTTGATCGTGGATGGCCGGTTGCGACCGTAGTGGCGGGCCAGCTCGCGGATAGTTTCGACAGGAATCTTGCACAGATCGCTGACGCGTTCCGGCGAATGCTTTGCTGCCTGTTGCGCGAGCAGGTCGAAGGCGGTGTGGCAGGGCACGCCGTTGACCGTCACGGCTGCGCTCAGCGCGGGAACGACACCCGGCAGGTCGGTTACTCGCGCGGCGATCGTCGCCGCGACCGCGTTTGTCTGGTCCCAGACCACGTAGTCCTCGTCGGGCGCTCCGGTTCCCAGGTCCCGTCCACGAAGCAGCTGGCCGTTGTCGTCGCGCACCAGAAACGGCGCGACCGTGTGACGGCGTACGTAATCTTCGTCGTAAAGACCTTCCTCAATCAGCACATGCGTCATGGCGAGCGCCAGCGCGCCGTCAGTCGATGGTTCTATCGGCACCCACCAGTCGGCCTTGGCGGCGGTGGCGTCGAAGGTCGGGCTTATCACCACCAGCTTGGCGCCGGCCTTGCGCGCGCGCATCACGTGGTTGAAATCGCGCATGGCCGACTCGGCCATGTTCTCGCCCCAGATGATGATCAGTTTGGAATTGACCCAGTCCCGCGGGTCGTTCGCGCCACCGAAAAAAAACCCGTAATTGACCAGGCCGGCCACGAACGGCCCGCCATCCACCGCCCAGCCAACGATTTCGGTACAGCCAAACAGATTGGCAAAGCGCCCGGTGGCGCCGCCAGCGTTGACTCCCGACAGCGGCACCGAGCTTGAACCCGAGCCATGCATCAGCACTGCCTGCGGGCCATCGGTATCGCGGATATCAGCCAGGCGCGTGGCGATTTCGGCGTACGCGTCATCCCAGCTGATGCGCTCCCAGCGCCCCTCGCCGCGCTCCCCGATGCGTCGCATCGGGTATTTCAGACGCTCCGGGTTGTAGGGCAGGTCGATCGCCGCAATGCCGCGCAGACAGGCGTGGGTGTCTTCGGGTGCCCCTGGGATAGGCGCCGCGGTGAGCGACACCATGCGCCCATCGCGGACTTCGGCCTTGAGCGGACAGTTCTGGTGACAGCCCATGCCGGGGCAAGCGACTGTGAAAAACTCGCTGGCATCGCGATCCAGGGCTGATTGCGCGTCAGCAACGGGTTGAATGACTGTGGCCATGGCACTGCCCCCCAATTCACGGTACGGGCAGCATAGATCGAGTCGGCATTGGTTGCCAGTGCGTTCGCCTGGGAACCAGCAGTGTTTGCTCAGGCGCTGGGCTAGTCCGCGCTCACCGAGGCCCGACCATGGCTCAGTACCACCACGGCGCGTTCCAGTGCGGTGGTGCGAAAGGCCAGACCTTCGGCCTCGCGCCATACTTCGGTGCGCAGCGTCTCGCCCGGATAAACCGGCGCCGAGAATCGCACCTGCATGGCCGTCAGTCGCTGCGGGTGGTAGTCGCACATGCTGCGCAGCAGCGCGTGGCCAGCCACGGCAAAGGTGCACAGGCCGTGCAGGATGGGCCGGTCGAAACCGGCCGCGCGTGCCACGTCCGGGTCCGCGTGCAACGGGTTCAGGTCACCACACAGCCGGTACAAAAGCGCCTGTTGTGGCAGCGTGGGCAGGTCGCACACGGCGTCCGGCGGGCGTTCCGGGCTGGGCGCCAGACGCAGCGGCGCCGCATCGCTGCCCCCGCAGCCACCGTCACCGCGGCAAAATGTGCTGCTGTCGAGGGTCGCCAGCAGCTCGCCGCTGCTGGCCTCGTGAACAGTACGCTGGCTGTAGACGATGGCGCCCTTGTCCGGGCCTTTGTCGTTGATGCCGATCACCCGCGTGCGACCGATCACCTCACCCGCGGCGGGCAGCGGGCGGTGCAGCCGCAGGCCTTGCTCGGCATGCACCAGGCGCACGCAGTCGATACCAGTGCCGGGGTCTTTCATCCAGAAGCCGGGGTAGCCGAGCACAACTGCCTGCATGGGCAGCGCCTCAAGGCCCTGCTCGTACACGAAGCGCAACTGCGCGGTGGACACCGGATCGGCCCCAAGGCCGACTGCCAGCGCGTACAGCTGACTGTCACGCGCACCATAGCTGTGGCGTATCTCGGGCACCGGCCAGTCCAGCAGGCGCTGGTAGTCGATCGCCATCAGAACGGATCCCAGGAGAACACGTCCGCCGACACTTCAAGCGCGTAGAAGCTGTCGCGAAACGCCGGCACCAGCCGTTCGGCCAGTTGTTCCGGGCTCCAGCCACCATCGCGTTGGATGGAGCGCAGCGGGCGCGATTGCCCCATCAGGAACACCTCGTTGGCACGCACCGCAAAAATCTGGCCGTTGACCTCGGCGGCAGCGTCCGACAGCAGGAACGCGGCGACTGGCGCAATCTTTTCGGGCGTCATGCGCTTTAGGCGTTCCACCCGCGCCTGCTGCTCGGGCGTGTCAGTGGGGATCGACCCGATCATGCGGCTCCAGGCAAACGGCGAGATGCAGTTGCTGCGCACCCCAAAGCGCTGCATATCCAGCGCGATAGACTTGGACAATCCCACCACGCCGAGCTTGGCGGCAGCATAGTTGGCCTGACCAATATTGCCGATCAGGCCGGAGGTGGAGGTCATGTGCACCATGGCGCCGCTGCCCTGCTCGCGAAACAGCGGTGCCACCGCCCGGCTCAGATAAAACGAGCCCAGCAAGTGGACCTGAACCACCGCCTCGAAATCCTGCGGCGACATCTTGTGGAAGATGGCATCGCGCAGGATGCCGGCATTGTTGACCACGCCATCCACCCGGCCGAAGGCATCGAGCGCCGTTTGCACCATGGCCTGTGCCCCGTCCCAACTGGCCACGCTGGAGGTGCTGGCGGCCGCGTCACCGCCCGCCGCGCGAATCTCCTCGACCACCCGTTGCGCGGGTCCGGCATCACCGCCTTCGCCGCCGACCGAGCCGCCAATGTCATTGGCCACCACCCTGGCCCCGTGCGCCGCCGCCAGCCGCGCGATACCGCCACCGATAGCGCCGCCGGCGCCGGTGACGATGATGACTTTATCCTTGAGGGTGTTGGTCATGGAGGCTCCCTGGTCTTTTGCGTGGCGGCCGAACAAGCGGTGATAAAGGCGTTTCGCTGAATTCTAGCGGGCCGGGCCGGGGATAGGGGTCGATCAGGCGAATTCGGTGTCGGGCAAGCCGCACCTCATCGCGATCTAGTGCGGCAGTTTTGGCAACAGGTACTGCACCGCCCCGTTCAGGCTGGCCAGGCGCGGGTAATCCAGTTCCGGGATCGGCACGCCGAGCTGTTTGTGCACGGCGGTGACGAAGTTCAGGAAGTCCATCGAGTCGATGTCGAGCTGGTCCCGAAAGCTCTGCTCGGGGTCGATGTCGATTTCGCGCGCTTCGGGCGCGATGCCGCCCAGGATGGCGAGCAGCCGCTCGCGCAGTTCGGTTTCGGTCATAGCTCCTCCGGTTTTTGCAGCAGGCGTTCCAGGGCGGCCAGGAACAGCGCGCCGCGGTGGCCATCGCTGACGCGGTGATCGCCGGCCAGGGTGAGGGTGACGACGCGGCGCACCGCCAGCCCCTCGCCGACCACCCACGGCCGGCGCACCACGGAACCGGCGCCGACAACGGCGACCTGTGGCGGGGTGATGATGGGGTAGAGCGTCTCGACGCCGTTGTCACCCAGGCTGGACAGCGTGATGGTGGTGTCGGTCAGTTCGGAGCTGCGCAGGCCGCCGACGCGGGCACGTTGCACCAGATCCTTCAGCTGCATCATCAGGGTATCGAGATCCTTGTCCGCCACGTCGTGCAGGGCGGGCGCAATCAGCCCGCGTCGGCGCAGCGACACGGCCACGCCCACATGCACGGCGGCCGACGGCTCGAAGCGGTCCTGGCGCCAGAAGCCGTTCAGTTCCGGCACCTCTTTGAGCGCCAGCGCCAGCGCCTTGAGCAGCAGCACGGCGTACAGCAGGCGCTGTTCGGGGTCGCGCTGGGCGTTGACGCGCTCGACGAAGCGCAGCGCCGGCTCGAAATCGACCGTGGTGGCCAGGTAGTAGTGGGGAATCTCGCGCTTGGAGCGGGTCATGGCGGCGGCGATGGCGCGGCGCATGGCGTCGGGCTCGAACGGCGCCGCCGGTGGCCGGGCGGGGGCAGATTTTGCCTGTTGCGCACCGGCCGCGGCGCGCGCGAGATCCGCCACGGTGATTGCGCCCTTGGCGCCGCTGCCCGTGATCTGGCCCAGGTCGACCCCCAGTTCCAGCGCCCGCTGGCGCACCGATGGGCTGGCACGGGGTGCCCGCGCCGGCTGTTTCGCGGGCGCCGCCTCGACGTCGGCCAGCGTGATGGCGCCGCCGGGACCGCTGCCGGTGAGCGTGGACAGGTCGATGCCCAGCGCGGTGGCGCGCTGGCGGGCCGCTGGCGAGGCGCGCAGCCGGGTAGCCGGTGCGGCCGTTGGCACTGCGCTAACCGGCGGTGGCGCGGCGCCCGCGGTAGGTGCTGGGCGAGCCGCTGCCGGCGGGGCTTTCGGGGCGGCGGCCGGCGCTGGCCTGGCGGGTTCGGGTGCTGGCGGTGGGGCAGGGCGCGCCACGGCGGATGCTACCGGGGCTTCTGTGGCAGCCGGCTCATCGCCCGAGCGCACCGTGGCCAGCACGGTGCCGACCGGCACCTCGGTGCCCGGCTCGACCACCAGCGACTCGACCACGCCGCTGTCGAAGATCTCGACCTCGATGGCGCCTTTTTGGGTCTCCACTACCGCCACGATGTCGCCGCGTCGGACCCGACCCCCCGGCTTGATGCGCCATTCGACCAGCGTGCCGCTTTCCATGTCGCTGCCCAGCGACGGCATGACGAAGTCAGCCACGGCCGAGCACCCCGCGCGCCGCGGCGACGATGTCCGTCACCTGCGGAAGGGCGGCGTCCTCCAGGTGCTTGGCGTAGGGAATCGGCACCTCGGCGCTGCACACCCGTGCCGGCGGGGCGTCCAGATCGTAGAACGCCTGTTCGACGATGCGGGCACTGATTTCGGCCGCAAAACTGCCGCTGCGCCAGCCTTCGTCGACGATCACCGCCCGCCGCGTCTTGCCTGCCGAGGCCATGATCGTGGCGTCGTCCAGCGGGCGCAGGCAGCGCAGGTCGACCACCTCCGCCTCAATGCCGTCGGCGGCCAGTTGCTCGGCGGCGGTGAGCACCTTGGGCAGGCTGCCGCCGTAGGTGATCAGGGTCAGGTCGTTGCCCGGCCGGCGCACCGCGGCGCCGGTCAGCGGCACGGCGTCGACCGGTTCCAGCTCGCCTTCGGCGTTGTAGAGCATGACGTGCTCGAACACGATCACCGGGTCCGGGTCGGCCAGCGCCGCGGCCAGCATGTGGCGGGCGTCGGTCACGGTGGCCGGCGCGACTACCTTGATACCCGGGATGTGCGCGTACCAGCCCTCCAGGCTGTGCGAGTGCTGCGCCGCCAGCTGCCGGCCGGCGCCGGTGGCCATGCGGATCACCAGCGGCACCGACACCTGCCCACCGGACATGTGGCGCAGCGTGGCGGCGTTGTTCAGTATCTGGTCCAGCGCCAGCAGGCTGAAGTTGACGGTCATGATCTCGACGATCGGCCGCAGGCCGCCGAGTGCCGCGCCGATGCCGGCGCCGGTGAAGGCCGATTCCGACAGCGGCGTGTCGCGGATGCGCGCCTCGCCGAACTCCGCCAGCAGGCCTTTGCTCACGGCGTAGCAGCCGCCGTAGCGGCCGACGTCCTCGCCCATCAGGAACACGCGCGGGTCGGCGGCGAGCGCGGCGCGCAGGGCCTCGCGCAGGGCCTCGCGGTAGGTGATCTTTTGCGGTGCGCTCATGCGGCAGGCTGCGTGTACACGTCGCGCGTGAGCTGCTCGACCGGTTCCCAGGTGCCGGCTTCGGCAAACGCCACCGCGGCCTCCACTTCGGCCTCGACCTCGGCTTCGAGCGCGGCGCGGCTGCCGGCCTCGATCAGGCCCAGATTCAGCAGCTCGCGCTCGTACAGGTCGATCGGGTCGCGTGCCTGCCACTGCGCCACCTCGGCCTTGTCCCGGTACAGCTGGCTGTCGAACATGGAGTGCGCCCGAAAGCGGTAGGTGTGGCATTCGAGCAGGTAGGGCCCGTTGCCGGCCCGCACGTGCCCGATGGCCACCGTGGCCGCCTCGCGCACCGCCAGCAGGTCCATGCCGTCCACCGCGGCCGAATGCAGGCCGTAGCTGCGCGCCTTCAGGTGAATGTCGGTCTCGGCCTCGGAGCGCACCAACGCGGTGCCCATGGCGTACAGGTTGTTCTCGCACACGAACAGCACCGGCAGTTGCCACAGCGCGGCCAGGTTGAGCGACTCGTGGAACTCGCCCTCGGCCGCGGCCCCCTCGCCGAAGAAGCACACGCTCACGTGTGCGCGGTTCTGCAGCTTGTCGGCCAGTGCCAGGCCCACGGCCAGCGGCAGCGCCCCGGCGACGATGGCATTGCCACCGTAAAAGCGCGTGCCGGCATCGAACAGGTGCATGGAGCCGCCGCGTCCGCGGCTGCAACCCTCCTGCTTGCCGTACATCTCGGCCATCACCGCGCCCATGTCGACGCCGCGCGCCAGGGCGTGGCCGTGCTCGCGGTAGGTGGCAAGGATGGCATCCTTCGCGTCCAGCAGCGGGATGATGCCGGCCGCGATGGCCTCCTCGCCGTTGTACAGGTGCAGGAAACCGCGAATCTTGCCGGCCGAGTACAGCTGCGCGCAGCGGTCCTCGAAGCGGCGGATGCGCAGCATCTGGCGCAGCAGGGCCAGCGCTGTGTCCTGGTCGGGCAGGGCCATCAGGCGTTCTCCAGGGTCGAGGTGTCGCCCTCGGGCAGGCCCAGTTCCCGCGCCTTGAGCAACCGGCGCATGATCTTGCCGCTGCGGGTCTTGGGCAGGCTGGGCGCGAATTCGATTTCCTTGGGCGCCACCACGGCGCCCAGGCGCTTTCGGGCGTGCGCCATCAGCTCGTCGCGCAGGGCATCGGTCGGTTCAAAGCCCGGTTTGAGCGCGATGAAGGCCTTGACGATCTCCAGCGCCATCGGGTCTGGCTTGCCGATCACGCCTACTTCGGCCACCGCCGGGTGCTGCATCAGCACGTCCTCGACCTCGAATGGGCCGATCAGGTGGCCGGAGGTCTTGATCACGTCGTCGGCCCGGCCGATGAACCAGAAATAGCCATCCGCATCGCGACGCGCCAGGTCGCCGCTCAGGTACCAGTCGCCAACGAAGCACTTGCGATAGCGTTCGTCCTCGCCCAGATAGCCGCGGAACATGGACGGCCAGCCGGCCTTGAGCACCAGTTGGCCCTGCTCGCCGTCGGGCATGAACTCCAGCCCGCCGTCGTGGGTCAGGTTGGCGATGGCCGCCTCGATGCCCGGCAGCGGCTTGCCCATGGAACCCGGCTTGATGTCCATGGCGGCGAAGTTGGCAACCATGATGCCGCCGGTCTCGGTCTGCCACCAGTTGTCGTGAAACGGCCGCCCAAGCGCGCGCTGGCTCCAGATAACGGCTTCCGAGTTCAGCGGCTCGCCGACACTGGCCATGAAACGCAGGCGCGACAGGTCGAAGCGCGTCGGCAGCGCGTCGCCCAGGCGCATCAGCATGCGGATAGCGGTCGGCGCCGTGTACCAGACGTCGACCTTCTGGTCCTGCAGGATGCCGTACCAGCGCTCGGCGTCGAATTCCTCGGTATCCACCACCAGCGTGGCGCCGATCACCAGCGGCGCGATGATGCCGTACGAGGTGCCGGTCACCCAGCCCGGGTCGGCCGTGCACCAGAACACATCGCCCGGATGCAGGTCGAGCGCCAGGCGGCCGGTGACGTAATGCGACAGCACCGCGCAATGCACGTGCACGGCGCCCTTGGGCCGGCCGGTGGTCCCCGACGTGAAGTGCAACAGGGCCATGTCCTCGCCGGCGCGAGGTGGGACGATGAAGGCCTCGTCTGCAACATCCATCAGACCGGCGAAGCTGAGGGTGTCGGCACTGTGCTTGTCGTCATCCCCAACCAGCAGTACGTGTTCGAGTTGTGGCAGCTGCGAACGTATTGCCGCCACCTTGCGCCGGTACAGCTGCGGTGTGGTGACCAGCACGCGGCCGCCGCCCAGTTCCAGCCGGGCGCGGATCGGCTCCGGGCCAAAAGCCGAGAACATCGGACAGAACACCGCTCCGGCCTTGAGTGTGCCAAGCGCGGTCAGGTACAGCTCCGGAACCCGGCCGAGCAGGCTGAACACGCGCTCGCCGGGTTGAATGCCGAGCCCGCCCAGCACGTTGGCGAACCGGTTGCTTGCCGCGGCCAGCTCGGCATACGTGAACTCGCGCGCGTCACCATTGCGCGACAGGCAGCGCAGCGCGACCTGTTTGCCACGACCGTTGCTCAGGTGTCGGTCGACTGCCTCCACGGCGATATTGATGCCGCCGCCGGGCAGGCCACGTAGGGCGAGGCGTTCCACTGCCCAGCTGAACCCGGCGCAGGCCCTGGCGTAGTCAGGCTGGTTCGGTAGGGCCTGCGTCGCGGAAGCTGGCGGCTTGTGAATAACCAGATCAGTCGTGGACGCGGACATGACGGCCTCCTGGCGCGACGGCGGCTGCCGGT
>NZ_JBFIII010000042.1 GCF_041601295.1 Immundisolibacter sp. | reverse complement strand
GGCACGGAGCGATGCCCACCCCGCAGTTGCCCATCACCACCGAGGTCACGCCGTGCCAGGCGCTGCTGGTGAGCACCGGGTCCCAGCACCATTGCGCGTCGTAGTGGGTGTGCGGGTCGATGAAGCCGGGCGACACCACCAGGCCACGGGCGTCGATGGTTTCGCTCGCGCCGCCAAGCTCGCTGCCGATGGCGACGATGCGATCGCCCTTGATGGCGACATCGGCGCCGCGGGCCGGGGCGCCGCTGCCGTCGATGACGCTGCCGCCTTGAATAAGAAGATCGTGGCTCATGGGGGTTTTCCTCGCCGGGATGTTTGTGTGTCCGTATGGTGGGGGCGGGCCGGAGCATCCGTGTAGCGGCGGGCCGACGGCCATCATTCCGCTCGCCGACCGGGCGGTCAAGGCGCTGGCGTGCCTGTGGCCACGGCGGCGGATGCCCTCGCGAGCGATTTGTCCATGTTTGCCAATCATTGCTATGTTGAAGTCACTTGGAACCGATCAGGGCACAGCCGCCATGAGTATGAACGTCAACCTCACGCCGCATCTGGAAGATCTGGTGCGTAGCAAGGTCGCCTCAGGTTTGTATAACTCGGCCAGCGAAGTGGTGCGCGACGCGCTGCGCCTGATGGAGGAACAGGATCAGATGCGCGCCCTGCGCCTTGATCAATTGCGCGCCCAAATCCAGCGCGGGCTGGACAGCGGCCCGGCAGAGCCGTGGGATGCGCAGGCCATGAAGCGGCAGCTTGCCGCCGGTAAGACCCCGGGCGAATGAGCCGGGTCGCGCGTCGCCGCCAAGCGGCGGCGGATATTGCAGAAATCTGGCAGCACATCGCGCAGGACAAGTCCGCGGCCGCTGACCGTTGGATCGATGATCTCGACCAGCAGTTCGGTCTGCTGGCGCGGCAACCTCTGATGGGCCGGGAGCGCCAGGAACTGGCCGATGGCGTGCGCAGTTTTCCGTTCGGGCGCTACGTCATTTTTTACGTTGCGCTTGCCGATGGCATCGACGTTTTGCGTGTGTTGCACTCGTCCATGGACATCGAAGCCCGGTTTGACCCGGACCGGTAACTGTCAACGTGCGCCGGCATTGCTGGGCACTATTGCCGCGCCAGGGTTCGCTTATGGAACCGGTGTGGATTTGGCAGGTCAAGCAAGGCGGGCACCGATCTCCTGACAGACGCTTTCTACGATGGCGGCAACCTCATGCAGGAAAGAGTTCCGATCCGGCGAAGGGGTAGCGTCTGGTATTGGCGCAGCGCGATCAAAGATACTGTCACCTATGATCCGGGCGCGCGTATAGCTTGATCCTCGACCCCATTGGTTGAAAGCGACCTGCCACTCCGACATGCGTTCGGCGCGTATGCGGCGGGTTGCAAGGTCCCCCGTCCTGGCGGACAGTGCGTTCGCCAGCCCGTCATACACCTGCTGCTTATGTCCATCGTCGGACGGTTCATCAGGGTCCCACCGGAGCGGGTTCTGCAGTAGGACGTATAGGCGATCCTGAAGCTGCTTGCGCAGATCAGCGACCGGCTTGAGGTTATCGTACTCATCGCGGAACCCGGGTGTGCCGAGACGTCTACTCAGTGCCTTAATACGCGTCCAGTGCTCCTTACCAACGCCCGGCTTGTAGTCCAAGCCAAGACGCGGCCACCATGCGTCATGGAAGCTCTCTGCAGCGTTTTTTACGGCGAGGACTAGGTTCATGCGGTCGTAGACCGGCCTTGCCATGACCGGGGGCGGCGTTTCGACGATCGCGTCAAGTGCGGCCAGTAGAGCTTGCAGCTGGCTGATCGTCCGCTTGTGGGCCTTCTTTGTTGCATCGAGATGCTCATCGATTCCGCCGACGAAGAAGCAGGCTGCCTTCAAGCGTCCGCGAAGAACTCGTTCGGCGAACGGACCGAGTTCCTCGCCAATCGAGGCCAGGACATTCTCCGCGGAGGCAAGTATGTGTTGCTCCTTCGCGGCGGAATTCGGCAAGTTGTCGCCTTTGACCTCATCGAAGTGCGTAAATACGAGCAGTAGCTTGCTAGCGCTGCCCGAGGTAACCATTTCCTGCATGGCAGACACAGGAGCAGTAAGCATGGGCTGCATGGCGTTATCGACAAGAACGACTGCATCAGAAGCTTCAACTCGACGAAAAAGCGATGTCGAAATCGGAGCCGAGGACCTCGTATGTTCAAGTCCTTCACCGTCCAGCAACACGAGCTTGGGTTGCTGGCCGTTACTCCATTCCGGCATGAACGCGCCCGACACCCGGACACCGTTCACCAGTGGTGTCAGCAGGCGCCCAAAGCGCGGCGAGTGGTTGCTGGAGAAGCGAGTCACCTCCTTGATGAATGCGGTTCGATCCTCTGTCTCCCAAAACCAACACTGTGGCCACCCTTGCTTACTGCGGCGAACGGTCCCGTCGCCGAGAAACGCAAAGCGAAGCTCAATCTCGTCCATCAGTTCGTCGCTGATGCGATGGAACTCTTCGTCCTCGCGGAGACGGTGGTCAAACTCCTCCTCGAACAATTCGTCCACGACGCGCTGGTCTTTCTCGTCAATCGCACCGAGCTCAGCTTTCAGTAGATCACCATGACGCGCAGCAATAGAGCGCAGCGCGGCGAGGGTCCTGGCCAGCAGTGCGTTGGTCGCGTCGAGATCTATAACGTTGTCAGCGGGGTACTCGTCGATGACTTCGGAAGCCTCCTCGTCCTCGTCATCATCCAGTGGTGGAGCCTGAGACCCATTACCAAGGACGTAGTTGAAGCGAAACCGTTGATGCACATGCATTAGCAGCTTGGGCAGCACCTCACTATCTGAGTCACCACGGTATCCGGCGAGTACGGCCGCGGAGATACATTCGTTCAAGTGTTCTCGAACCTCATCGATGGGGAAAAAGGTAACGACAGCCCTATAAGGTCCAGGTGCCAGAATTACCTCGGTTTCATGCACCGTCGTCTTGGCCGTCGCGGTCGACGGAAAGCGCTCGGTCTCGGGATCTGTTCCGATCAACTGCCGGAGTAGCGTCGTCTTGCCCGCCCCAGTAGTTCCAAGTAGGAGCGCGCGCCGATAATCCGAGTTCGCGGACGTCGGCAAGGGGATAATCGCCTCGCGAATGGCACCGAAGTCATGTTCCTCTGGTTCCATGCCGTAAAAGAAAATATCCACGACCCGGCGGGGAAACCGCTTCTCAGCCACGCTCCTCGCTGGCAGGCTCCAGTAAGATTCATCGCTTAACAGCTGGTTGAGTTGTTCCTTCAGTTCGTTGGCTTCGGCTTCATCAGAAGTCCCGAGTCCGTGCCGGACTCGCAGACCTATCTTCCCCGTGTTCGGGTCAACCCGTACCGGATGCCGAAAGATCACAGCCCACGCACTCCGGCCTTGCGACCGACTCAGCGTTGCCGTAAATCGCTTTTCCATGTTTCACCCCGTTGTTCAGACGTTGTGCCGGGATCATAGGTAGTGGGTATTCAGGCTGTCAAGAAGTGTCTGAACAACGGCGGAACAACATCGGGCCAGCACTTTTTCGTGAGCGCGCTGGGTCCGTCGGCACCAAGAGACGGTCAGCCAGTGCAATGACTGGTGCGCAGGTCGGATTCGACCCTCCCCGTACCGGGCACCCCCACTTCTCCGGCACCTTAGGAACCGATGTGGGGATTACCCTGGCAAGTGCGGTATAAGTCCAGTGTGCCGGGCCTCCGAGGGCGGGGCCGGCGATAAGCCATTGAGTGCGCTGGGTTGGGGGTGAGGATAAAACCACGACATCCGGCCCAACAAATACTATGTGGAGAGCCGCCATGACCGACAGCCACCCGATCGTCATCGAGTTCTTCCACGACTGCCTGTCGGCCTGGTGCTACAAGGCCTCCGAGCGCCTGCGCGCCTTTGCCACCGAGCATCCGGACGTGCAGATGGTGCAGCGCTGCTACCCGCTGGCCGTGTCGCCGATGCTGTTCAACCGCCAGCTGTATACGGACAAGCGCGAGGCCAAGCGCGACGTGGTGATGGTGCACTGGGCCGACGCGCGGGCCTTCGAGCCGGACCCGCGTATCGACTGTGAGCTGATGATGACGCGTGATTTCGACTACCCCTACTCGCTGCCGAACCAGCTCGGTGCCAAGGCGGCCGAGATGCAGGGCGGCCAGCGCGCGCACTGGGATTTCTTCGACCGCGTGCAGCGGGCACACCTGACCGAAGCCCGCAACATCGCCGACTACGAGGTATTGCGCGAGTGTGCCGAGGACATTGGCCTGGACGGCGAGCGCTGGCAGCACGACGTATCCAGCGAACACGCACGCGCCTTGCTGGCCGCGGACATCGAGCGCGCCGCCCGCTACGGCATCCTGCGCATCCCGGCTCTGGTGGCCGATGGCCACCATGTGCTGGGCGGCATTCCGCGCTCGATGCTGGGCCACTGCCTGCGCGAGGACGCAATCGAGACCTTCTACGAGGACGTCAAGCGGCGGCGGATGCTGGGCTACGGGCTGCCGGCGGCGGAGTGAGAACGGCCCAGGCGTGTTTCGCACGTGTCGTCGCAGGTGCCGATTCACAATCAAGTAGCTACAATGAAGCTACATTTCCTCGCGACTGGTGACACGTCATGCAAACCGAAATCAAAAAATGGGGTAACAGCGCCGTGGTCCGCTTGCCGGCGCCCATGCTGTCCGAGCTTGCCCTGATCGTGGGCTCGCGCATCGAACTGAAACACGAAAATGGCCGTCTGGTCATCGAGCCGGTCCGCCCCGTGCGCGAGGGCTGGTTTAGCACGCCCATCGCCACGGACGAAGACGCCTTCGCCACCATCCCACCGGACGAAGGCGATGACGAATGGGTGTGGTGAGGCGCGGCGAGGTCTACTGGGTCAATCTTGACCCGACCGTCGGCACCGAAATCCGCAAGACCCGACCCGGCCTGGTGATTTCGCCCGACGACATGAACGCCGCCCTGCCGCGCATCATCGTGGCGCCGCTGACCAGCAAGGGACAGCCGCTGGGCTGCCGTCCCACGGTGGAATTTGGCGGCAAGCAGGCGCGCATCCTGCTCGATCAGCTGCGGTCCATCGACAAACGCAGGCTGGGCGGTCGCATGGGCAGTATCGACCTGGCCTTATGGCATCCGGTGCTGGTGGAGATGCTGGCGTAGGCAGGGTCGGGCTGGGTTGGGGCGGGCGTTTAGAAATCCATGATGGATTGATTCAGCGCTTCCTTGAACACGTTATGCCAACAGGTTTGGTCCAAGTGATCGCACTTTTCACCGCGTCAGCGCCTTGTGTAGCTTGCCGACCACGCGCAGCGTGAGGTCGGCGTCGGCGAAGGTACGGCAGGCGAGCGCGTAGCCGGCCTGTTCTTCCTCGGCCGTGACCTGGTCGCGGCTCATCTTGCGGGTGTGGTAGCGGCCTTCCAGCACCTGAATCTTGCATACGCCGCAGCCGCCACCGAAACAGCCCTGCGGAATGCCCTTGCGGCCGAGGCGGCTCATGCCGTGCAGGACGGACTGATCCTCGGCGCAGGGGAAGGTCTCGCCGCTGTCGGTAATCAGGATGGTGTGCTGGGTCACGGGGGCTGTAGGCGTCCGGCTAGGCGTGGATGTCGACTAAAATGGCGCTTTATCAAGAAATCCCGCAGGCACGCGAGTCCATGGCTTACCAAAAAATTATTGTACCCACCGACGGCACATGCATCACCGCGAACGCCGACAACTCCCTGAAGGTGCCGGACCGGCCGATCATTCCGTTCATCGAGGGTGACGGCATCGGCATCGACGTGACGCCACCGATGATCAAGGTGCTGGACGCCGCCGTCGCCAAGGCCTACGGCGGCAAGCGTTCGATTGCCTGGATGGAGATTTACGCCGGCGAGAAGGCGGTGGCCACTTATGGCGACGACGCCTGGCTGCCGGCCGAGACGCTGACGGCGATGCGCGAGTTTCTGGTCGGTATCAAGGGGCCGCTGACCACGCCTGTCGGCGGCGGCATGCGCTCGCTGAACGTGGCCCTGCGCCAGGAACTGGATCTTTACGTGTGCCTGCGCCCGGTGCGCTACTACCCCGGCACCCCGAGTCCCATCAAGCGGCCGCAAGACACCGACATGGTGATTTTTCGCGAGAATTCCGAGGACATCTACGCCGGCATCGAGTGGGCGGCGCGCTCGCCGGAAGCCCGCAAGCTGATCGATTTCCTGATCAAGGAAATGGGCGTCACGAAAATCCGCTTCCCGGAAAGCTCCGGCATCGGCATCAAGCCGGTGTCCGAGGAAGGCACGCAGCGGCTGGTGCGCAAGGCCATCCAGTACGCCATCGACAACGACCGCCCGTCGGTGACGCTGGTGCACAAGGGCAACATCATGAAATTCACGGAAGGCGGCTTCCGGGACTGGGGCTACGCGCTGGCGAAATCCGAGTTCGGCGCGGTTGAAATCGACGGCGGGCCGTGGTGCAGCTTCAAGAACCCGCGCACCGGCAAGGAAATCGTGGTCAAGGACGCGATTGCGGATGCCTTTTTGCAGCAGATCCTGACCCGTCCGCGCGACTACAGCGTGATCGCCACGCTGAACCTGAACGGTGACTATGTGTCGGATGCCCTGGCGGCGCAGGTCGGCGGCATCGGCATTGCGCCGGGCGCCAATATGTCCGACACGGTGGCGCTGTTCGAGGCCACGCACGGTACGGCGCCCAAGTACGCCGGCAAGAACATGTCAAACCCCGGCTCGATCATTCTGTCCGGCGAGATGATGCTGCGGCACCTGGGCTGGGCCGAGGCGGCCGACCTGATCGTCAAGGGCATCGGTGGCGCCATCCAGGCCAAGACTGTGACCTATGACTTCGAGCGCCTGATGGACGGCGCCACCAAACTGGGTAGCCGCGAGTTCGGGCAGGCCATCATCGCCAATATGTGAGTGTTTGGCTGGGGACGGCGCGGCCAGACGCGGGGCGATAAAAAAGCGGGTGGACGAAACGCCCACCCGCTTTTGGTGCCGGAATTTGCCGGTCGTGCGCGGACTTACAGATCCTTGCTGATGCTGAATACCGCGCGAGCATCGCACCAGTCGGCGAACACGCCGCCGCCAAAGCACTCGCTGCTGCTCAGCTCGGTGTCCGTGTAGGCCAGCTTCAGGCCAACACCGGCCAATTCGGTGGAGGCGTACAACGACCAGTTGTTGTAGTCCGGCGTGCCGAATTTCACGTTGCGTTCGATATCCTGGTGGCCGAAGGTGCCGCCAATTTCGAACGAGCCGACCGGTGCAGACAGGCCGAGTTCCGTATACAGACCCTTGCCGGTCTCGTTGAAGAAGTTCGGACTCCACATCACCATCAGGCTGGCGGTGGCCGGCCCGACCGGGTAGGTCAGCGTCGGACCGACTTCCCAGTAGTCGTACTTCAGGCCGGAGCTGTCCGCCACGCCCGGGTAGTTGTAGTAAATGCCGCCGAACTGCCAGCCCAGATCACCCATCGTGCCGGCCATTCCGCCGTACAGATCGATTTCTATCTCGGCCTCGTCTCCGTCTTCGAAGTCGACATTCGAGGCCCAGACACCCAGATAGGCGCCGCTGTCGTGCGCGTAATCAAAGCCGCCCTGGATGGCCGGTTTCTCATCCGTCTGGCTGAGGCCCCGGAAGACGTAGTCGCTGGTGAGCGAAATATTGCCGCTTACGTCGGCGATGGCGCCGGCTGAGGCGAGCAAGCCAGCTGTGGCCAATGACGTCAGGATGGTCTTCTTCATGGTGTGTTGGCTCCCATTGCTATACACGATTGCTTGGTTCAAGACGCCCCGTTCCCGTAGGACATTAGGACTTACTAAATGATTTAGCAATTGGTGTGCCAAGTTAGGCCCCGATTGTGCATTCCTAATCTTAGGAGTCCTTAGGTAAAGCGTTTGAGCCAAGTCGGGGCGCTGAGGGCATGATCTGACCATCGTGCACCACGATGGTGCGATTCTGTTTGGCAAGAGCCATGATTGACTAGACAATGCAGCCGGGGTAGCCGGGACCCGAACGCGACGCGGAATGATTCCCGGCGTGGCCAGTGGCCTATATCAGGAAAAGGGGTTCAGCAAAATGATCAAGGAATTTCGTGACTTCATCATGCGCGGCAATGTGGTGGACATGGCCGTCGGCATCATCATCGGCGTGGCGTTTGGCGCCATCATCAAGTCGCTGGTTGAAGACATTCTGATGCCGCCCATAGGTCTGTTGCTGGGGCAGGTGGATTTTTCCAACCTGTTCCTGCAACTGCACGACGGCGCGGTGGCCGGGCCTTACGCCTCGCTGGCCGCGGCCAAGACGGCCGGTGCGGTCACCGTCAATTACGGTTTGTTTCTGAACGCTCTGGTCAGCTTCGTGATCGTCGGGTTCTCCGTATTCATGCTGATCCGTACCCTGAACCGCCTGACGCCCGCCGAACCGCCGGCAACGGCGACCAGCAAAGACTGCCCGCACTGCATCACGGCTATTCCGTTGGCGGCCACGCGCTGCCCACACTGCACCTCGCAGTTGAGCTGAGCGGCCGCTGACACGTGTAAAGCCCATCACGGAACACGCTCCCGGGGTGGGCTGTTGCTGGGTAGTGCCCGGCTTGCCTGACGCCTGCCTGCCACTGTCATGCAGACAATCGGCAGGCGGATTCGGCCGCGGAGCCCGAGGCAGAACGGCGGCTATACTGGCTGCCCTTTCGCGCCGCCATGGGGCCCACCAGTGGCCGACACCCTGCATCGGTTTATGTTTGAAAATGGGTCGGCGCGCGGCGTTTTGGTGCAGCTCGAATCCAGCTGGCAAGAAGTGCTGGCGCGCCACCACTACCCGCCGCCGGTGCGTGACCTACTCGGTCAGTTGCTGGCGGCGGCGGCGCTGCTGGGTAACAACCTGAAGGCGGCCGGTCGGGTGATTGTCGAGTTGCGTGGTGATGGTCCGCTGCGTCTGTTGGTTGCCGATAACCGGGCCGGACATGCCGTGCGCGCCCTGGCTCGCTGGAGCGAGCCGCTGCGGGGTAATGAATGGCATGAGTTGCTGGGTAGCGGCCGACTGGTGATTACGCTGGATCCGCGCGGCGATGGCCAGCGTTACCAGGGGATTGTGGCGCTGCTACCCGAGGGTCTGACGGCGACCCTGGAGGATTATTTTTCCAGTTCCGAACAGTTGCCGGGCCGTATTGTGCTGGCAACCGACGGCAGGCGTGCCGCGGGTCTGTTGCTGCAGCGCCTGCCTGGGCAGACCGATCCACACAACTGGGAGTATCTGGCCCTGCTGGCCGCCACCGCCCGTGCGCGTGAGTTGCTGGAGTTGTCACCCGAGCAGGTGATCGGACGCTTGTTCGTCGACCAGGACGTACGTCTGCTGGCTACACAAGCGGTGGAGTTTGCGTGTTCGTGCTCCGTCGCCCGGGTGGAGTCGACATTGCGGGCGCTCGGTCGCGCCGAGATTGAGTCCCTTCTGGAAGAGCGTGGGGCGATCGATGTTGATTGCGAGTTCTGCAACCAGCACTATCACTTTGACCGCGCTGGCGTGGATGGGCTGCTGGACAACATGGCTTCAGGCCTGATCCATTAAGGCCGGCCTGGAGGCGCTTCGGTAGCCTTATGGCGTGTGCGGTAACAGAGCCGCGCGCAGGTAATCGCCGGCAAGAGCGTAAATGCCTGGCGCGGTGCTCTCGCGCGGGCCGGCGACGTTAAGACAGGTAACCGCACAGGCCTGCAGCCAGACGCCGACCTCTGCCGCTTGCCAGGGTCGGCGCAGGTCGACCACCAGGCAGGGTTTATCAGACTCGCCGGCAATCTGGACCGTCAGTAGCGTGCCACCGCTCAGGGCGTTCTGGGACAGTATCAGCGTGGCGTCGGCCCCGACCACGTTGCGCCGGGTGCGCTCGGTATAGTCCGCGGATTCGGTTTCTTGGAGGGGATAGCGAAGCGGTATCGGCCCGTCTTCAGCGCGTCGCCCTGCCGGACACCAGCCACCGCACGGCAGGCCCAGCTCCAGCGCCACATCCAGAGCGGCGCGATCGACGCCGCTCTGGCCACCGGAAATCACCCGCAATCGATTACCGGGCGAGGCCACGGGCGGCCCATGCCAGCAGCAACCAGGCCGCGATCCAGGCGCTGCCACCCAACGGCGTGATTGCGCCCAGCCAGCGCAGGCCGGTGATCGCCAGCAGGTACAAGCTTCCACTGAATAACGCCGTGCCGAGCAGCATCAGCCAGCCGCTCCAGCGCAGCGCGCTGCTGCTTGGCAGATGCAGCGCCAGCAGACCGACCGCCAGCAGGCCAAGCGCATGGTAGACGTGGTACTGGCTTGCTGTGTGGTAAACCGCCAGCAAATCCACCGGCAAACGACCGCGAAGCGCATGGGCGCCGAATGCACCCAGGATGACAGCTAATGCAGCGCTGAGCGCACCGGCCATAAGAAAGAATCGCGCGGTGGTCATCAGTTCAGTGCCCGTTGCAACTGTCGGCGCCATTCCCGAAGCTGCGGATGCTCGGCTCCCAGTAACTCGAACAGAGCCACACAGGCCTTGCGTGCTCCATCGTCCAGATAGGACCGTTCGCTGAGAACGGAGTCCAGAAAATGGCCAAGCGCCACCGACGCATCCCCGTCGCGCAGGGCTTGCACAGCAGCGCGGTACTCGGCCTGTCCCCGGCCGGCGGGCAGCCGATCGGGGTCAGTCGTCAGGATATCGGCCAGTTCCCGTGCCGCGCTGGCGGCGGCAAAACTTTCGGCGTCTTCGCGAACGCCGGCCGCCAGGGCCTGCGCTTGCTGCGGATCGTCGAGTACGACAGCCAGGGCCAGCAAACCGCGAGCCTCGCGCGAATCCGGCTCAGTGGCAAGAATCGCCTGCAGCAGTTCGCTGGCCTGCTGGCGTCGGCCATGGGCGAGGTGCCCGCGCGCTTCGGCAAGCTGGCGCCGTGCTTGACTTGGGATACGGCTATCCAGCCACTGTTCGAGTGCGGCCTGTGGCATGGCCCCGCTGAATTCGTCGGCTACCTGACCGTCGATGAACAGCTTGACTGCGGGGATACCGCGTACCTGGTACTGCTGCGCGAGCGCAGGCTGGGCATCCACGTCCACCGTCACCAGCTTCCAGCGGCCCTGCGCGGCGGCTGCCAGTTGCTCCAGAATAGGGCCCAGCATCTTGCATGGCGCACACCAGGTGGCCCAGAAGTCGACCAGCACCGGTTGCAGCGCCGAGGCGTCTAGCACGTCGTGTTGGAAATCCCTGACCTCGTTGTCCATCGCGGTGACCATTTGTTGAAGACGCGTGATTGTAGCCAAGGCCTGGCCAAGACACTGCCCGACTACCTTGCGCCTGGGCTGCGGGTGTTGTCGGTCGGCATCAATCCGTCGCTGCGCGCGGTGCGCGAGGGCTTTTATTTTCCCAATCCGCAAAACCGCTTCTGGCCGGCCCTGAACGCCAGCGGCTTGCTGGCCCAGCCGGTCACGCCCGGACCGTTGGCAATGGCGCTGATACTGGCCCGCGACCGGATTGGCTTTACCGATCTTTGCAAGACCGCATCGTCCATGGCGCATCAGCTGCGCGCCGCGGATTATCGCGCGGGCGCCACGCACCTCGCGCGGGTGGTTGCCGAGTGCCAGCCGCCGCTGCTGTGGTTTCACGGCGCCACGGCGTTCCGGGGGTTTTGCCGGCACGTGCTGGCGCCGCCAGGAATGGTAGAGCCTGGCCTGCAGGCTGAAACCTTTGCGGGTGCGCGTATCTTCGTCAGCCCAAATCCCAGCCCCGCCAATGCACGCTATAGCCTGCCCACACTTATCAGCTATTACCGGCAGTTGGCAGCCTACGTCGCCGCCATTGAGTGACTGGCGGGGTAGCGTATTCTTGGTCGAAATGGACGACCCATATCTGGAGTGCCCCGCGGTGTCGCAGGTTATCCCGTTTCGAAATCGTGACGTGCTGGATGGCGAACGCGTCAAGACGCGGCAGACCCGCCAGTGCGAGCGGGGCTATCACAATTGGCAAATCGTGGACCTCGGAGCACACGCCGCGCCGGGTCGTATGCCGATGCGCTGGCGTTGCGCTCACTGTGGCGTGGAACGCGAGGGCGCTACGCCGGGAACGCCCCCGGCCGGTCGGTGAGCGACTGACTCGAACGGCGCCTCGCAAATAGGGCGAGGGTTGACGACAGACAACGTTGACGCCGACCAAACGCTCGGTAATCGATGACATAAACCCGTCGGCGCACTAGACTGCTTCCAGGCAACGCCGTCCGCCCTAGACCAAAGGAGAGCCGTAATGGACATGGCCACCCGTTCGTCGCTGATCGATTATGCCGCCCTGGTCCGGCCAGACCGGGTTCACGGCAGTCTGTACACGGACCCGGCTATCTTCGAGGAAGAACTGAACCGCATCTGGTATCGCGAATGGGTGTTCGTGGGCCACGAAAGCGAAGTGCCGAACATCGGCGACTACCGTACCGGTCAGATCGGCCTGCAGCCGATCATCATCACACGTGGCCATGACATGCAGGTGCGCGTGCTGCTGAACCGCTGCACCCACCGCGGCAACACCATCTGCCAGGCGCGCCGTGGTAATGCGCCGACCTTCACGTGCTCGTACCACGGCTGGACTTACAGCTGCGAGGGAGACCTCAAGGGCATGCTGTTCCGCGAAGACTTTCCACCTGATTTCAAGCGCGAGGAGCACGGCCTGTTTCGCGTGCCGCGGGTGGAGCTGTACCGGGGCTTCGTGTTTGCCAGTATGAGCAAGACCGGCAAGAGCCTGAAGGAACACCTGGGTCCGTCCGCCGCCAACATCGATCGATTCTGTGATCTTTCGCCGACTGGCGAGATCACCATGAACCACGGCGTCTACCAGATGCGTATCGAGTGCAACTGGAAGATGTGGATGGAAAACTCGGTCGACTCCTACCACGTCTACCAAACCCACGGATCGAACATGTATTTGGCCAATATGTTCGAGGCCAAGGAGGGACAGAAGCCGCCGCCGCCGGGCAAAGGCTATTTTGGCCTTATACACGCGCGTGACCTTGGCAATGGCCACTCCGACCTGGACATGCGTCCGCAGCGGCGCGTGACCGGCATGACCTATACCGGCGAATGGTCCAAGGAAATTCCCGAGTCGGCTCAGCGTGAGTATCTGGCGGGTCTTGAGCGCCTACATGGCAAAGAAAAAACGCAGCAGATACTCACTGAGGGCCCAGCACATACGGTTATTTTTCCCAACCTGTTCAACATGCTGCAGGAAATCCGCTGGTGCGTGCCGGTCAGCGTGAACGAGACGTACATCTACTACGCGCCATGCCTGTTCAAGGGTGCGCCGGACGAGATCAACACCGCCCGGTTGCGACGCGATGAGGGCGGCTATGGCCCGGCAGGTTTCCAGCTGGCCGACGACATCGAGGTCTGGGCGCGTAACTACCAGGGCCTGGCGGCGCGCGCCCAGGAGTGGATTCTGATGAACCGTGGCATCCACCTGCCGGTAGAGCCGGACGAGGACGACATTCCGTACCAGGGGGATCTGAGCGAGCTGACCATGCGTTCGCAGTGGCGCCACTACCTTGACCTGATGAGCAGCCCCTGAGGAGGAGCGCGCAGATGCCTTTCGATCGTTATGCCGTGGAGCAATTCCTGTACCGCGAAGCACGCCTCGCCGATGAGCAACGGCTGGATGAGTGGCTGACGTTGTGGGATGAGGACGCCCTGTACTGGGTGCCCTGCAATCAGGATGATGTCGATCCCGAGCGGCAGCTATCCATAATTTACGACGACCACTCACGCTTGAAACTGCGCGTGGCGCGCATCACAAAAACTGGCATGGCGTGGACGCAGGAACCGCGCTCGCGCTTGCGCCGGCTGGTCTCCAATATCGAGATCTACGACAATGCGGATGGCCTGATCCAGACCTTTTCGAACTTCCACCTGACCGAGCTGCGCGTTAACCGGCGCGACCCGGTGGAGTGGATTGGTCGCACCGAGCACCGCTTGCGGCCTGGCGGAAGCGACTTCAAACTGGTGCTAAAGAAGGTCATGCTGATCAACAACGACCACGAGATGACACAGCTGTCATGCATGGTGTAGACCGTTTCAGCGTCTGAGGATCGACACCCACGCCATGACCCGCTATTTAGCCTTGGTAAAGGACGCAAAGACCCGCATCCGCGAGATCAGCGTGGACGAACTGCGGGGTATGAATCCGGCACCAGCCCTGCTGGTCGATACCCGCGAGCCGGTCGAGTGGGCGGACGGCCGTATCGCCAGCGCCGTGCCGCTGCCACGGGGCATTCTCGAGGGCAAAATCGAACAATTGGCGCCGGACCTCGATCAGGCCATCGTGCTGTATTGCGCCGGTGGTGGGCGTTCGGCGCTGGCAGCCGACAGCCTGATGCGCATGGGTTATCGCAACGTCGTCTCGCTGGCAGGCGGGTTTGGCGCCTGGCAAGAAGCCGGCTATCCCGTGCAGCGTTAAGGCCGCTGGCGTTCGCCAACGGCCTTAACCGGAATCCCGAACTGTCAGAAGTCCTCGCCCTTGAAATGACTCATGCCGAAGCCGAACATCGCCACCACAAGCCAGTAGACGAGCAGAAAGCTTTGCCAGTCTGGCGTGGGCGATTGCCACAGCACCACAGCGGTGCCCAGTATGAAGTTGGTCAGACCCCAGATCAGATTCACCCGCGCCGAAGAATTGGCTCCCAGCGGCGAACGAAACCGCTTGCCGGCGACGCCCGCTATGAAATGCGGCATGCCGTTGCTGAAAAAAAAGCCGATGGCAAGATGCCAGATGGAAATACTCATGCGGGAGCCTCCTTCTTTGAGAATTACCGTTCTTTTGTCCTAGTGCGAAGCGAGAATCAAGCGCCCGGCGCCCTTGCCGGGGCGCAGCGCGGTGCCTATAATGCGCGCCGTAATTATTTCCGCCAAGTTGATTTGATTGTATGTCGGCCTGGCGTTGGCGCAATCGGCGTGTGAACGCGATCTCGTTGGTGTGCCGTGCGCAGTGGTGCCATGTCTGAACAGACCGGCCGAAATTCCGCATGGGCGGACGCCGACGACCCTGAACAGGGCGGGCCACCCTGGCGCGTGCTGACTGCGACCGAAGCGCAGGCGCTGCGGATTGCTCAGCCGGCACTGTCGCCCTGGTGGGTGGTGCGTGTACAAGGTCTGGTGGGATTGTTGGTCGCGTTGGTCGCGGCGGCGATCATGGGCCGGATGGCGGTGTTGTGGTCGGCGCTGTATGGAGCGGCGGCCATTGTGTTGCCGGCGGCGGTGATGGCGCGTGGCCTCGGGCGGCGGCTGCCACCAGGGGTGCCGACTTTGGGCGTGGCTCACCTGATGGTGTGGGAGGCGGTCAAGGTCGGGCTGACGGTGGCCATGCTGGCGTTTGCACCGCGCGTGATTACGCCGCTTAGCTGGCCGGCCTTGCTGCTCGCAGTAGTGGTCTGCCTTAATGTTTA
The DNA here is from genome assembly GCF_041601295.1 of Immundisolibacter sp. Taxonomy (NCBI): domain Bacteria; kingdom Pseudomonadati; phylum Pseudomonadota; class Gammaproteobacteria; order Immundisolibacterales; family Immundisolibacteraceae; genus Immundisolibacter; species Immundisolibacter sp. The sequence goes on along the minus strand of NZ_JBFIII010000042.1, from coordinate 8,875 downwards.
CTGGGTAGCGCTGCTGTGGCGCGGCCGCTGAAGATCGAATTAGGAAACGTCTACCAATGGCTGCCGAAGGTCACGCCCCCAACGCCAGTGAGTACATCGCTCACCATCTGCAGCATTTGCAGAACAAGCCCCAGGCGTCGATTGTCGATTTTTCCGTGTTCAATTTGGACTCGATTGCGTTTGCCGTGCTGCTGGGCGTACTCGCCAGCTGGCTGCTGTGGCATGTGGCACGCAAGGCAACCTCGGGTGTGCCCGGCCGCATGCAGTCCGCGGTCGAATGGTTGGTCGAGATGGTTGATGGCCAAGCCAAAAGCATCGTTCACAACGCCAAGAGCCGCAAACTGGTCGCGCCGCTTGCACTGACGGTGTTCATCTGGGTGTTCCTGATGAACGCGATGGATCTGCTGCCGGTCGACGCTCTGCCGGTACTATGGCAGTGGGTCTTTGGCGCCGCCGGTCATGATCCAGCGCATGCCTATCTGCGTGTGGTGCCGACCGCCGATCTGTCGGTCACCATGGGCTTGTCCTTCTCCGTGCTGATCCTGTGTCTGATTTACAACTTGAAGAGCAAGGGCGTAGGCGGCTGGACACACGAGTTGCTAACGGCGCCCTTCGGCTCCGTCAAGTTGTCCGGCAACCCACTGACCTGGCTGGGTTTTGTCCTGCTCTCGTTCGCCAACGTGGGCATGCAGTTGATCGAGTTCGTCGCCAAGACCGTTTCGCACGGCATGCGGTTATTTGGCAACATGTATGCGGGTGAGTTGATCTTCATGCTGGTGGCGCTGATGGGCGGCGCCTGGGCTTTGTCTGCGACCGGCATCGCGCTGTTTTTGGGCCACATAGTCGCCGGCACGGTGTGGGCCATCTTTCATATCCTGATCATTACGCTGCAAGCTTTCGTGTTCATGATGCTCACACTGGTATACGTGGGCCAGGCTCACGATAGCCACTAACCCAAGTTCCCTCACCAACGACGATCCTCAAGGAGTTCGCATGGAAATCATCAGTTTTGTTGCCCTGGCCGCCGGCGTCATCATTGGCCTTGGAGCCTGTGGCGCCTGTATCGGTATTGGCATCATGGGTAGCAAATATCTTGAGGCAGCGGCGCGCCAGCCGGAGCTGATGGGTGAGCTGCAGACCAAGATGTTCTTGCTGGTCGGCCTGATCGACGCGGCGTTCATCATCGGCACCGGCATCGCTTTGTGGTTCGCTACGGCCAATCCGTTCCTGGCGCAGATCGCGAACCTGCCCCAGTAGTCCGTAGCGGCCCGCGGCTTGCCGCACGCTATTGATTCGGCGCCGGCTGTGTCGGCGCTCCCTGCCACCTTCATCAAGGCAACAACGTGAGCATCAACGCCACCCTTATTGTCCAGATGATCGTGTTCCTGATTCTGGTCGGGTTCACGATGAAGTTCGTGTGGCCGCCTATCGTCAAGGCGCTGGACGATCGCGCGCAGAAGATCGCCGATGGGCTGTCGGCGGCTGACCGTGCCAAGGCGGAGTTGGCCGCCGCCAACAGGCGCGTGGAAGAGCAACTGTCCGCCGCGCGTGACGACGCCGGCAAGCGCCTGGCGGACGCCGAGCGGCTGGCGCATTCGATGATCGAGGAAGCCAAGGCGCGCGCCAACGAAGAGGGCGTAAAGATCGTCGCCTCGGCCAGGGCGGAGGCCGAGCAAGAGTCGATAAAGGCACGCGAAGCGCTTCGCGATGATGTCGCCGCGCTCGCGGTAAAGGGCGCCGAGGCGATCTTGCGCCGCGAAGTCAGTGTGGCTGTTCATGCCGATCTGTTGCAACGCCTGAAGGTCGAGTTGTAAGACTATGGCCGAACTTGCAACGATCGCTCGCCCTTACGCCGAGGCGCTGTTACAGGTGGCCAGCAAGGGCGACCTGGTCCAGACCAGCGAGCAGCTGGACGCGCTGGCCGCCGTGGCAGCGGATCCACAGGTGCGCGGCTTCGCCGACAACCCCAAGGTGACGCGCGAACAGGTGTTCGACCTGATCAATTCTTTGTTCAAGTCGGGCCTCTCTGACAGCAGCAAGAACTTTCTGCGCGCTGTGATCGACAACAAGCGTCTGTCAGCACTGACCGAGATCGCGGCGCAGTTTCATGCGCTGGTCAATGCTCGCTCGGGCGTGTCGGACGCCACGGTTTACAGCGCCTTTCCGATTGACGCGTCACAACTGAACGAACTGGTTGAGGCACTGGAAAAGCGCTTTGCACGCAAGTTGAACGCCACGGTGTTGATCGAGCCGGAGCTCATCGGTGGTGTGCGCGTGGTCGTGGGCGACGAGGTGCTCGACACCTCGGTTCGCGCACGCCTGGCGCAGATGAAATTGGCCCTGACGGCCTGATTCGGTGGTCTCAAAGCACCACTCGATAGAAACCCAACCTGTCGCGCCTTGTAAGCGGACTGGGAGCACGCAATGCAATTGAATCCGGCTGAAATTTCTGAACTTATCAAGACCCGCATCGAGGGCCTCGGCGCCGCGTCGGACATCAAGAACCAGGGCACCGTGGTGTCCGTCACCGACGGCATCGTGCGCGTGCACGGCCTGTCGGAGGTGATGGCCGGCGAGATGCTGGAGTTCCCACCTACCGCCAGCGGTCAGCCGACTTTCGGGCTGGCGCTCAATCTAGAGCGCGACTCGGTCGGCGCGGTGATCCTGGGCGAGTACGAGCACATTTCCGAGGGCGATACGGTCAAGTGCACCGGCCGCATTCTGGAAGTGCCGGTTGGACCGGAACTGATTGGCCGGGTGGTGAATGCACTCGGTCAGCCGATCGACGGCAAGGGTCCGATCAACGCCAAGATGACCGACGTCATCGAGAAGGTCGCGCCAGGCGTCATTGCCCGCAAGTCGGTCGACCAACCGGTGCAGACCGGCCTGAAGTCCATCGACTCGATGGTGCCGGTTGGCCGTGGTCAGCGCGAATTGATCATCGGCGACCGCCAGACCGGCAAGACCGCGGTGGCGATCGACACGGTCATCAACCAGAAAGGTCAGAACATGACCTGCGTCTACGTGGCCATCGGGCAGAAGGCGAGCTCGATCAAAAACGTGGTGCGCTCGCTCGAGGCCCACGGCGCGATGGACTACACCATCGTGGTCGCCGCGTCGGCCTCCGAGTCCGCCGCCATGCAGTACGTATCGGCCTATTCAGGCTGCACCATGGGCGAGTACTTTCGCGACCGTGGCGAGGATGCGCTGATCATCTATGACGATCTGTCAAAGCAGGCCGTTGCTTACCGTCAGGTGTCACTGTTACTGCGCCGTCCACCGGGACGCGAGGCCTATCCGGGCGATGTCTTTTATCTGCATAGCCGCCTGCTTGAGCGCGCCGCCCGAGTGAATGCTGACTATGTCGAGAAGTTCACCGACGGTGCGGTCAAGGGCAAGACCGGTTCGCTGACCGCGTTGCCGATCATCGAGACCCAGGCCGGCGACGTATCGGCTTTCGTGCCGACCAACGTGATTTCCATCACCGACGGCCAGATCTTCCTTGAAACCAATCTGTTCAACGCTGGCGTGCGTCCGGCCATCAACGCGGGCATCTCGGTGTCACGCGTCGGTGGCGCGGCACAAACCAAGTTGATCAAGAGCCTGTCGGGCGGCATTCGTACTGACCTTGCGCAATACCGTGAACTGGCAGCCTTTGCGCAGTTTGCCTCGGATCTTGACGATGCCACTCGCAAGCAGCTTGACCGCGGTGCCCGCGTGATGGAGCTGCTCAAGCAGCCACAGTACTCGCCGTTGCCGATCTCGCTGATGGCAGCGTCTTTGTATGCCGTCAACAAGGGCTACATGGACAGCGTGCCGGTGGACCGCGTGCTCGCCTTCGAGCAGGGTCTGCACCAGCACCTCAGGTCCAGCCATGGCGCGTTGCTGCAAAAGCTGGAAGCGGACAAGGCCATGGACGCCACCGCCGATGAAGAAATGGGTGCCGCCGTCGCGGCGTTCCTGCAGTCGTTCAGCTGAGCCGGCTCGGCAGCTAGCTAAGGGAGCACCGCATGGCGATCGGCAAGGAAATCCGCGGCAAGATCAAAAGCATCGAGAACACGCGCAAGATCACCAAGGCGATGGAAATGGTGGCCGCGTCCAAGATGCGAAAGGCGCAGGAGCGGATGCGTGCCGCGCGGCCATACAGCGACAAGGTGCGTAACATCACCGCGCACCTGGCCGAGGCGAATCCGGAATACCGCTCGCCCTACATGCGCCAGGTCAGTCAGGTGCGGGCGGTCGGCTTCATTGTGGTTACCACCGACAAGGGTCTGTGTGGGGGGCTTAATACCAATATCCTGCGTGCCGTCAGTCTGCGCATGCGCGACGCTCAGCAGGCCGGGCAGGGCATTCGCGCCACCGCCATCGGCGCCAAGGGCCAAAGTTTTCTGCTGCGCGCCGGTGCACAGATCATCAGCCAGGCGGTGCAGCTGGGGGACCTGCCACAGCTCGAGAAGCTGATCGGTCCGGTCAAGGTCATGCTGGATGCATTCGTGGCCGGCGAGCTGGACGCGGTTTATGTTTGTTACACGCGCTTCATCAACACCATGAAGCAGGAGGCGATGGTGGAGCAGCTGCTGCCGCTGGTGCCCGAGCGCCTGGAGCAAAGCGAGACCGAGAAGAAAGCCTACAGCTGGGATTACATCTACGAACCCGGTGCATCGGTGGTGATAGACCAGTTACTCAAGCGCTACACCGAAGCGCTCGTCTACCAGGCGGTGGCGGAAAACATGGCGTCCGAGCAATCGGCGCGGATGGTGGCGATGAAGGCGGCCAGCGACAACGCCGGCAGCCTGATCGACGAGCTGAAGCTCATTTACAACAAGACCCGACAGGCAGCGATCACCAAGGAGCTGTCGGAAATCGTCGGCGGCGCCGCCGCGGTGTGACGCATCCAGATTGAAGGACTCGACAATGGCTCAAGGCAAGATCGTTCAGTGCATCGGCGCGGTGGTCGACGTGGAATTCCCGCGCGACCAGATGCCTCATATTTATGACGCGCTGAAGCTGGAAGGCACCGCGCTGACGCTGGAAGTTCAGCAGCAGCTGGGTGACGGGGTGGTGCGCACTATTGCGCTGGGCTCATCCGACGGCCTGCGCCGCGGGCTGATGGTCAGCAATACCGGCCAGCCGATCACGGTGGCGGTGGGTACGGCGACTCTCGGCCGCATCATGGACGTGCTGGGTAACCCCATCGACGAGCGCGGCCCGGTCGACCAGACCCAGACCGCCTCGATTCATCGCAAGGCGCCTGCCTACGACGACCTGGCGCCGTCGCAGGAACTGCTGGAAACCGGCATCAAGGTCATCGACCTGATCTGTCCGTTCGCCAAGGGCGGCAAGGTGGGTCTGTTCGGTGGCGCTGGCGTTGGCAAGACCGTCAACATGATGGAGTTGATCAACAACATCGCCAAGGCGCACTCCGGCCTGTCGGTGTTCGCTGGCGTGGGCGAGCGCACCCGCGAGGGCAACGATTTCTATCATGAGATGGCTGATTCGGGCGTGGTCAATCTTGAGAACCTGGGCGAGTCCAAGGTGGCCATGGTCTATGGTCAGATGAACGAGCCTCCGGGCAATCGTCTGCGTGTGGCGCTGACCGGTCTGACCATCGCCGAGTCGTTCCGGGACGAAGGCCGCGACGTGTTGTTCTTCGTCGACAACATCTACCGTTTTACCCTGGCGGGCACTGAAGTGTCGGCGCTGCTAGGGCGCATGCCTTCCGCGGTGGGTTATCAGCCGACGCTGGCCGAGGAGATGGGGCGCCTGCAAGAGCGCATTACCTCGACCAAGGTGGGTTCGATCACCTCCATTCAGGCGGTGTACGTGCCGGCCGATGACCTGACCGACCCGTCGCCGGCGACCACCTTCGCCCACTTGGATGCCACCGTGGTGCTGTCGCGCGACATCGCCTCACTCGGTATCTACCCGGCGGTCGATCCGCTCGACAGCAACAGCCGCCAGGTCGACCCGAACGTCGTGGGTGAAGAGCACTACAGCACCACCCGGGCGGTGCAATCGACGCTGCAACGGTACAAGGAGCTGCGCGACATCATCGCCATCCTGGGCATGGATGAGCTGTCGCCCGAGGACAAGCTGGCGGTGGCGCGAGCGCGCAAGATCCAGCGCTTCCTGTCGCAGCCCTTTCATGTTGCGGAAGTATTCACCGGCGCGCCGGGCAAGTATGTGTCGCTCAAGGACACCATTCGCGGCTTCAAGATGATCGTGGCCGGCGAGTGCGACCACCTGCCCGAGCAGGCGTTCTACATGGTGGGTACCATTGACGAGGCCTTCGAGAAGGCCAAGACAATTCAATAAGGAGCCGTTATGGCGACTATCCAGGTTGACGTTGTCTCGGCTGAAGCCAGCATTTTCTCGGGCGAGGCAAAATTCGTTGCCCTGCCCGGCGAGGATGGCGAACTTGGCATCCTGCCCCGTCACACGCCGTTGATTACCCGCATCAAGCCCGGTGCGGTGCGCATTGAGCTTGCCGACGGCAGCGGCGACGAGCTGGTTTTCGTCGCCGGTGGCATTCTTGAGGTGCAGCCGCACAGTGTCACGGTGCTGGCCGACACCGCGGTGCGGGCGCACGACCTGGACGAAGCCGCAGCCTTGGAAGCCAAGCAGCGTATCGAAGGCCTGCTGCAGGATCGTCAGGGTGATTTCGAGTACGCCACCGCGCAGGCGGAACTGGCTGAAACCATGGCTCAGCTGCAAACCATCCAGCGCCTGCGCCGCCGCAGCGGCGGATGATGCGGTCGCCGCCGGCGTACTGACTCGGTCAGCGCCATGAGCGACACCCCGCTACAGGTCGTTATCCTCGCCGCCGGTCAGGGCAAGCGCATGCGCTCGGCGCTCCCCAAGGTGTTGCACCCGATCGGTGGGCGTCCGCTGATCGGGCATGCACTCGCGACGGCCACCTCCCTTTTGGCCCATGTGGGTAGCAAGGCGCGTCCGGTGCTGGTGTACGGCCACGGTGGCGAGCAACTGCAAGCGGCACTGGCGGATGTCGAGTGCCAGTGGTCCCACCAGGTTGCGCAACGCGGCACAGGCGACGCGGTGGCGGCGGCGTTGCCGCTTATCGAGCCGGTCGGCCGCGTGCTCATCCTGTGCGGTGACGTGCCGCTGCTGCGGGAACGGACGCTGCATGCCCTGCTGGATACACCGGTTGAGTCGCTGGCCATCCTTACCGCCTTGGTCGACGACCCGACCGGCTACGGTCGTATCCTGCGCGACGGTGCCGGGGCGGTGCAGGCGATTATCGAACAGCGTGACGCCAACGCCGATCAGCGCGCCGTGCGCGAGGTCAATACCGGTACGCTACTGATCCCGGGGCCGCGTCTGGCCGGCTGGCTGGGTCGGCTGAATGCCGGAAACGCTCAAGGCGAGCTGTATCTCACCGATATCGTGGCCATGGCGGTGGCCGATGGTGTGCCTGTATTGGGTGTGCCGGCTGCCAGCGAGGCGGAGATCATGGGCATCAACGACCGCTCACAGCTGGCGCGGTGCGAGCGCGAGTTCCAGCGCCGGCAGGCCGAGCGCCTGCTGGAAGCCGGGGTGACGCTGCGCGACCCGGCGCGGCTGGACGTGCGTGGCGAGGTGAGCACCGGCCAGGACGTCGAGATCGACATCAACGTCATCCTGGACGGCTCGGTTGAGCTGGCCGACGGCGTGCGCATTGGTGCCCACTGCATTCTGCGTAACGCCGTGGTTCAAGCCGGGGTGCAGATTCTTCCCTACAGCCACATTGACGGTGCGCGCATCGGGCCAGGAGCAGTAGTAGGTCCGTACGCACGCCTGCGGCCGGGCACCGTGCTGGCCGCGGACGTTCACGTGGGCAACTTCGTTGAAGTGAAGAACAGCCAGCTCGCGCAGGGCGCCAAGGCCAATCACCTGAGCTACCTCGGCGATGCCGACATCGGCGCGCGGGTCAATATTGGCGCTGGCACCATCACCTGCAACTACGACGGCGCCAATAAGCATCGCACGCAGGTTGGAGACGACGCCTTCATCGGCTCCAACGCCTCCCTGGTAGCACCGGTCAGCGTTGGCGAGGGCGCCACCATCGGTGCCGGTTCGGTGATCAGCCGCGAGGCTCCGGCGGGCGCCCTGACGGTGACACGGGGACCGCAAAGAACTGTGCGCGGTTGGCAACGACCCCGCAAAAAGCGTTCCGAGTAGATCTGATGTGCGGCATTGTCTGTGGGCTGGGCCGGCACGACATCGTGCCCGACCTGCTTGAGGGCCTGCGGCGCCTGGAATACCGCGGCTACGACTCGGCTGGCATCGCCGTGCGCCAATCCGACGGTAGCCTGCACCGGGTACGTGCGGTCGGCAAGGTGATCGAACTGAGCCGGCGCCTGGCGGCCCAGCCGGTCAGTGCTTACGCCGGCATTGGCCATACGCGCTGGGCCACGCACGGTGCCCCCAGCGAGGCCAACGCCCACCCGCACATCTCGCGCGGCCAACTCGCCGTTGTGCATAACGGCATCATCGAGAATCACCATCAGCTTCGCGAAGCGCAGCGCACTGCGGGTTTTGAGTTCAGCTCGCAGACCGACACCGAGGTGATCGGCCACCAGATTCGCCTGCATCTGGACCATGGCCTGGACCTGCTGGACGCGGTGCGGGCGGCAGCGGCCGAATTGCACGGCGCGTTTGCCATCGGCGTGCTGGCTGGCACGGATCCCGATCGGCTGATCGCCGCGCGCCGCGGCAGCCCGCTGGTCGTGGGCCTGGCGCCAGATGCCGCGTATCTGGCGTCGGACGCCGCGGCGCTGGTGCCTTTCACCCAGGACATGCTGTTCCTGCGCGACGGAGACGTGGCCGAGGTGCGCATCGGCATGGTGCGGGTGCTGGTCGCCAGCGGTCGGCCAGT